>CAMNGO010000149.1 GCA_946538445.1 uncultured Lachnospiraceae bacterium | reverse complement strand
CATTTTCTTGTGTTTTATGGAAAATAATTTATAATTAATTTAGGAATAGGAGAGTATGATCCATGAGAAAATATAATTACAGAACGACAGTTCATATTGACGATACAATCATTAATCTGGGATTCCGGGCGAAACTTCCGGGAGATTTTAAGGGGGAGAAGGTCAGAGTCCAGGCCATATTTAAGCAGCGGAGCCTGGAGCGCAGATTCCCCATGGAAGTTGAGATTGTTGAAGGGGAGACAGGACCTCAGATTAAAGCGGATGCCCTGGTAGAACTTCCCTATGTGTTTGCAAACCCGCCCAGACATAAGGTGAATGTGATCTATGCCGTATGGCTTGGGATGGAGGAAACCATTCTGAGTGATCAACCTTTCCCGATACAGAAAGATCTCTTTGAAAGATATGACCCCAAGAGGTCAAAAAGCTTTGGAAAATTCCTGCTGGGGACCATGGCACTTCCGTTTCTCATTCTGAAGAATTACAAAAACAACAAAAATAAAACGGCATCCTTTAAGGAAGCTAACGCCACGGTATATGATTACAGCGGCTATAACTACAGTCCAAGACAGAGAAATACGGACTATTTCTCCGGCAGATATGATCATTTTGTTAAGCAGATCGATGTGAAGGAGAACAATATTCTGTTCCTGTCCGAGAGACTGCCGGAGGAAGGTGGAAATCTCGCAAAGGTCATGGAATTATGCCGGCAGGATAAAGATATATTTGTATCGAAGTTTCTGGTCCCGAAGACAGTGAATCAGCTGTCCCGAAAAGAACTCAGAGAATGTGCCAGACTTTGTGCCAGAGCACGGGTGATTGTCCTGGAAGACTTTTATCCCCAATTACACAGCCTGTCCATTCGCCCCCAGACCAAGATTGTCCAGTTGTGGCACGCCTGTGGTGTCTTTAAGACTTTCGGCTACAGCCGGCTCGGGAAGCCAGGTGTTGCCCCCCAGAGTTCCATGAACCATCGGAATTACGATCTGGTGACGGTCAGTTCGGAATCGGTTCGGGGCATCTATGCGGAAGCTTTTGCCGTCACTGTCGGTAAGGTGAAAGCCCTGGGAGCACCACGGACGGATGTACTGTTCGATGCGGAGTATAAGGAAGCCAAGAGGAGAGAGCTATATCAGCGATATCCTCAACTGGAGGGACGTAAGGTAATCCTTTTTGCACCGACTTTCCGTGGGGATGGGAATAAGGATGCCTATTACCCGGAGGATGCTTTTGACATTAATCTGTTCATGAATGGTTTTGAGGAGGATGTCTGCTGTATTGTGAAGCATCATCCTTTCGTCCATCAGGAGATCAAAGTGGATCAGAAATATGAAGACCGTGTTCTGGATCTCACAGGGAAGGATCACATCAATGACCTGATGCTGATCTCCGATCTGCTAATCACGGACTACAGTTCTTCTGTATTTGAGGCGGTTTTACTGGGTATACCCATGTTATTTTATGCTTTCGATAAAGAGGATTATATCCGCAGCAGAGACTTCTATTGTGATTATGACAGCTTTGCCCCGGGCTTTGTGGAAGAAGATTTCAGTAAGATGACAGAAACAGCCGGGAAGATCCTCAGGCATGAGACAGACAAAGCGGCGGATGACGAAATCACGGCAAAAAGAGTACAGTTTTTCCATGATTTTCTCTCTGCTCTGGATGGCAGGAGCACCGAGCGGATCGTGGCTTATATCAAGGGGGAGATGCTTACCAAACTTGTAAAAAGAAGATAGCTATGTTACTATTTATACCAGAAATATTATATAACTTAACTTGATACAAAAGGAGACTTTAATATGAAAGGAATTATCCTGGCAGGTGGATCCGGAACGAGACTATATCCACTTACTAAAGTTACCAGCAAGCAATTGCTACCGGTGTATGATAAACCGATGATCTATTATCCCATGAGTGTTATGATGATGGCAGGCATCCGCGATGTCCTGTTGATTTCCACTCCCGAAGATACTCCGAGATTTGAAGCATTGTTAGGGGATGGCCACCAGTTTGGCATGAATTTAAGTTATGCAGTTCAGCCAAGTCCCGATGGTCTTGCCCAGGCTTTTATCATCGGGGAGGAATTTATCGGGAATGATTCAGTAGCCATGATTCTCGGTGACAATATCTTTAACGGTCATGGACTTAAGAAAAGACTGCGTGCAGCTGTAAGCCGTGCGGAAGAAGAAAATGGTGCCACCATCTTTGGATATTATGTGGATGATCCGGAGCGATTTGGTATCGTGGAATTCAAAGATGGCAAAGCTGTATCCATTGAGGAGAAACCGGAACATCCGAAGAGCAACTACTGTGTAACCGGCCTGTATTTCTATGATAACCGTGTGGTGGAATATGCAAAGAACCTGAAACCTTCTGCCCGGGGAGAATTAGAGATCACCGATCTGAATCGTATTTATCTGGAGAATGATGAATTACATGTGGAACTTCTGGGGAGAGGTTTTACCTGGCTGGATACAGGGACTCATGAGAGCCTTGTGGATGCCACAAACTTTGTAAAAACTTTTGAGCAGCATTCCCATCGTAAGATTGCCTGCCTTGAAGAACTGGGCTATATGAATGGGTGGATCGGAAGAGAGGAACTGATCAAAACCTATGAAACTATGAAGAAAAACCAATATGGGCAGTATCTGAAAGACGTGTTGGACGGAAAATATCTCGACTAAGTCCCGTTTGAGACAGAGGCAGATGCATGCTAATACAGATTAAAAGAAAGAGGATTACATTATTATGACTATTTTAGTGACTGGCGGCGCAGGATTTATCGGAGCGAATTTTGTGTATCTTGAGTTGAAGGAGCATCCGGAGGATCGTATCGTCTGTATAGACAAATTAACATATGCAGGAAATCTGGAAACTTTGGAAGAAGCCATGAAATATCCTAATTTCCGTTTTGAGAAGATGGATATCTGTGACAGGGAAGCAGTGTTCCAATTATTTGAGGAAGAGAAACCAGATATCGTTGTGAATTTTGCGGCGGAAAGCCATGTGGACCGTTCCATCGAGGACCCGGGTATCTTTTTGCAGACGAATATCCTGGGTACGCAGGTACTGATGGATGCCAGCAGGAAATACGGGGTGAAGAGGTATCACCAAGTCTCCACAGATGAGGTGTACGGTGATCTCCCATTGGATCGTCCGGATCTTTTCTTTACAGAGGAGACCCCTCTCAAGACCAGCAGCCCCTACAGTTCCTCCAAAGCAGGAGCAGATCTTCTGGTCAATGCTTATCATCGTACTTTTGGTCTGCCTACAACCATATCCCGTTGTTCCAACAACTACGGACCTTATCAGTTCCCGGAGAAGCTGATCCCGTTGATGATCGCCAATGCTTTGGCGGACAAACCCCTTCCGGTATACGGAGAAGGTCTGAATGTCAGGGACTGGCTGTATGTGGAAGATCATTGTAAGGCCATCGATCTGATTATCCGTGACGGAAAGGTGGGAGAGGTCTACAATATCGGCGGACATAACGAGATGAAGAACATCGATATCGTAAAGATCATCTGTAAGGCACTTGACAAACCGGAATCTTTGATCACTCATGTCACTGACCGGAAGGGCCATGACATGAGATATGCCATCGACCCGGCTAAGATCCACAGGGAACTGGGATGGCTTCCTGAGACCATGTTCAAAGACGGAATTCAGAAGACGATCCAGTGGTATCTCGATCATAAAGAATGGTGGGAACGTATCATTTCCGGAGAATACCAGAATTATTTTGAAAAAATGTACGGGGACCGCCTTAAGGACGCCGAATAAAAAAAGAAGAAATGAGAGACTGCCATCTTACAGAGAGGTAAAAAATGAAAGTTTTAGTGACAGGTGTCAAAGGACAGCTGGGACATGATGTAAAGAATGAACTGATGACCCGTGGAATAGAGACGGTCGGCGTGGATGTGGATGAGATGGACATCACCGACGAGACAGCTGTCCGGGAAGTGATTGTCCGGGAGAACCCCGATGCAGTGATTCACTGCGCTGCGTGGACTGCGGTGGATGCTGCGGAAGATCAGGTGGAAAAGTGCACCCTGGTCAATGTGAAGGGGACAGAGAATATAGCCAAAGTCTGTAAGGACCTTTCCTGCAAGATGATGTATATCTCCACCGACTATGTATTCGACGGGAAGGGCACACGCCCCTGGGAGCCGGATGATCCGGTCACAGAGCCTCTAAACGTCTATGGCCTGACAAAATATCAGGGAGAAGTTGCAGTCAGATCTCTGGTGGACCGTCATTTCATAGTCCGTATTGCATGGGTTTTCGGAAAAAACGGCAAGAATTTTGTCCGTACCATGTTAAAACTTGCAGAGAAATATCATCGGCTTACCGTGGTGAATGACCAATACGGCACCCCTACTTATACCTATGATTTGGCCAGGCTCCTGGTGGATATGATCCTTACAGATTCTTATGGAACTTACCATGCCACAAACGAAGGGGATTATATTACATGGTATGATTTTGCCTGCGAGATCTTTCGTCAGGCCGGGATTGAGATGGAAGTGGCACCGGTTTCTGCTGCGGAGTATGCGGCCAAGGCAAAGAGGCCGGAGAACAGCCGCATGAACCGAAATAAACTGGTGGAGCAAGGATTTGTTCCCCTACCGGACTGGAAAGATGCTTTGAGGCGATACCTGAGAGAAATAGCAGAGCAGGGAGAATGATTCAGATGGGACAGATTAAAGTCAGTACATGTCCGATAGAAGGACTGTATATCATCGAACCCACCGTTCACAGAGACGGACGGGGTTATTTTATAGAGACATATAATCAACATGATATGGAGGAAGCTGGCATCCGTACGAATTTCGTGCAGGATAACCAATCTATGAGTGTCAAAGGAGTGCTCAGGGGTCTTCATTTCCAGAAGGAACATCCCCAGGCCAAACTGGTCCGTGTGATCAAGGGGACTGTCTTTGATGTGGCAGTGGACCTGAGGTCCGGAAGTGATACTTACGGGGAATGGTTCGGGTGTATGCTTTCAGCGGAAAATAACAAACAGTTTTTTATCAGTGAAGGATTCGCCCATGGTTTTTTGGTGCTGTCTGATGAAGCGGAATTCTGTTATAAGTGCACGGATTTCTACCATCCCGGAGATGAGGGAGGACTCGCATGGAATGATCCGGAGATAGGGATAGAATGGCCGCAGCTGGAGGGAGACTATCCCGGAGGACCTGCAGCGGATGGATATCATCTGACTGATGGCACGGCGCTCATCCTTTCAGACAAAGACCAGAAATGGAAAGGAATCCGGGAACTGGGAAAAACTGTATTATAAATTCTATGATTATAATTGACTCTGGGTGTGGTTA
>CAMNGO010000148.1 GCA_946538445.1 uncultured Lachnospiraceae bacterium | reverse complement strand
AATCCGGATAAGGTCCTTATTTATAATCTGCATCTGTTAACCCTCACCCTTTCTAATATCTTGACCGGAATTCTCTCTCGTCTTCAACCAGGGGAATCCTGCGTACCTCCATAGAGTCGATCTGCACATATCTTCCCTGATTGATCATGGCAACCACCTGGTCGATCTCTTCTTCCGTTCCCTGGATTTCCATACTTACGGAACCGTCAAATTCATTTTTAACCCAGCCGGTCAGGCCGAGCATGCCCGCCGCATGTCTCGCCCGGTAGCGGAAACCGACACCTTGGACATAACCGAAAAATCTGATGTATTTTCTTGTCAACCCTTCTTTCATCTGCACTTACCGCCTCCCTCATACCGGGCAGGTTCTCGTGGAATCTTTCTCCATGTTGCCCTTGCTATAGCGGGCGTTAAATTCCATATTGATCTGTCGGATTTCCTTCTTCCCGTCAATGTAATCCTGATACATTTCAGCCAATCCTGCCATACATCCATCGCAGCTTCCTGAAATATTACCGATGGATTCTTCAACGATCCTCTCCCTCTCTTCTCTTGTGGTGTCTTTGATCAGATAACCTGCCATCTGTCTGCCCTCCTGTATCTTCGAATCCTATTTTTCTCTTAGTGCCAGCAGCCATGCGGTGATATGTATCGCCTGTTGAAACTGCCCGTCCCGAATCATTTCCTCAATCTTTGATGCAGGAAGCTTGATCACATTCAGAAATTCCGTCACGTCCAAATCCTGGCCTGAGACCTTCCGACAGTTTCTGGCCACAAACAGATGGGCATAATTATCTGCCAGGCTGGCATTTGACGGAACCGAAAGCAGATACTTCCATTCATCGGACTCATGACCGGTCTCCTCCAGCAATTCTCTTTTGGCTGCCATAAAAGCGTCCTCCACAGAGACATCCTGCCAGCCGCCACGGCCTTTGCCGTCTTTGGTCTCGATTCCCCCTGCAGGAAACTCCGTAGTAACCTGCCTGATTCCATGTCTGAACTGCCTGACACAGAGGTAATTACCCTCTGTATCCGAAGCCACCACAACAACAAAGTCCCTCCGGCTATAGCTGTAAAACGGTTCAAACACACTGCCGTCCGGCAGGCGCCAGGATGATCTGCGAAGATCGATCCACTCATCCTGAAGGACATGTTCCGTATGTACCTCCTCCCATGCCAAAGGATCTCCGGTTTCCGGCTTATGTAATTTATGTGATGGTTGTTCATCTATTGAATTCATTTCCTTAATTTTCTTGTCTTCCATAGTCATTCCATGTGTCCTCATCGTATTGGTCATTATTAACGTGCAGGGGGTCAGACCCCATAAGGGGTCTGACCCCCTCCCACTTTGATCTTTTCTGATGATATCATTTTCCATGATCCAAGTCAAAAAAAGACATTTTCATCAATGTTCTCTTATCCCTTGACAGTCAATATCCAGCCAGATAAAATTAAATTAGTAGTAAACATTAATTCATTTTACTCAATATTTATGAATTGGGAGGAGGATACTATGTTGAGAAATGATGTGCCGGTAAAGGCTAAGAAAAAAAGACGGTTGCCATATTTATTAATCGCTTTATCCCTGATGTTTTTATTATTGCTGATTCCTCAGTCAGCTAATGCTGCTGCTTTCAGCAAGAAAGCAAAACCAAAATTTGTCATAACCAATTGCAAATACTCTCAGGGTAATGTAACTCTCCAGTGGAAAAAACTGAAAGGTGCAAAGAAGTATATCATTTACAGAGCCAGCAAAAAGAAAGGAAAATATAAAAAGTTCGCTACTACGAAAAAACTGTCCATTACTAAAAAATCTCCCGGTGAATTTTACTATAAAGTTCAGGCAGTAAAGGGAAAGACAAAGAGTAAACAGTCTGCAGCAGTACATGTATTTTCCGGCTTTGGCAATATCTATCAGTCTTTCAGAACAAATGTGGGTGGCTTCTACTACAGAACCATCTATTATGCGGCATTTAAAAATGAGACAAAGAAAGCCATGACCATCACCGAAGGTGCCAGCTGTACCTTCTATCAGTATGATCCGGCCACAGGAAATCTGCTTGAGTTGCAGACCGGGGAAGTGGTAATGGGTGCCACCATGGAGCCAGGCAAAGATGCATCATTCAGCGTCAGGGCCGGCGCACCAACTGTTCAGTCAGGTACTGTACTTGTCATCAAAGTGCCATTCCAGGCAGGCGGACAACAGTATGATCTGTTCATCGGCAGAGAACCTGTCAATACCTGGGTACCGGCCATTACAAAATAACATCCGATAATATCGAATTAATTGCAGGGGGTCAGACCCCGTAAGGGGTCTGACCCCCTTTTCCTCTAAAGCTGTTTTCTCAAGAACAATGTGCCTTCA
The DNA here is from genome assembly GCA_946538445.1 of uncultured Lachnospiraceae bacterium. Lineage (GTDB taxonomy): Bacteria > Bacillota > Clostridia > Lachnospirales > Lachnospiraceae > Anaerobutyricum. Next base: position 3,035 of record CAMNGO010000148.1, on the reverse strand, counting down.
TCCGTAGAGAAAAGTGGAGATTCAGTAATTTCTTCAAATCCGTTGTTGTACCAGAAGGTTGCAGCGTCTGTATTGCGTCGGCGGATTCCAACTGTGATCGAGGTGAATTCCTGGTTCCTCAAAGAATCACATATATCAGTAAGGATCTTTGAGCCGATGCCCTGTCCCTGCTTCTCTGCATCTACCATAAACCATCCGATACATACTTCTTTCTCCGATGGATAATTCAGTACAAGATCCAGGATTGCAGTCAGTTTCTCCATGCCGGATTCTTCTTCCGTCATATAAAATCCTGCAAAATATTTGTCATCCGGAGACACGCCTTGCGGCAGATCCGTCATCACATCCGTGAGATCACGCAGATAAGGCTTTATGCCGGCCTCACGATACCAGCGCCTGTTGTTTCTGTAGAGCCGGTATACATCCCCGATCTGTGCTTCACGGATAGCACGAACCGTGTATTCACCGGACAGGGTCTGCAGATCCATCTTACCTGCCTGTCGTTGATTTTCATATTCCAGGGCAGGCCGAAATTGAGTCTCATACAATTCACGATATATGCCGTTCGCCTGAAAGAGTTCTTCATGGTTACCTTGTTCGCAGATTCTCCCTTCATTCACAACCAGAATCTGATCAGCCTGCAAAATGGTTGAAAGACGGTGGGCGATCACTATACTGGTCCGCCCTTTCATGAGTACGTCCAGGGCTTTTTGGATCGCATTTTCCGAGATGGAGTCCAGTGCGGAAGTAGCCTCATCGAGAATGAGAATCTTGGGATCTTTCAGGATCACACGGGCGATACTGATTCGCTGCTTCTCTCCTCCGGATAACTTCAGGCCACGGTTTCCTACAACCGTATCATATCCATCCGGCTGTGCCATGATGAAATCATGAATGCTGGCAATCCGGCATGCTTCATGGACTTCCTCCATACTCGCATCATCTTTGGCCATGAGCAGGTTCTCCAGTATCGTTCCATTAAAAAGATATGTTTCCTGAGTTACCATCCCAATCTGACTGCGCAGCCAGGGCAGGTCAAATGTTCTGACATCCACATCTGCTATGGTAACAGCACCGTCATTCACATCATAAAGCCTTGGAATCAGGTTCACCAGTGTGGATTTTCCGGATCCGGAGGGTCCTACCACTGCATACATCTTCCCTCCCGGCACGGTGAAGTTCATATCTTTAAGGATCTCAATCTCCGGGGTATAGCCAAAAGATACATGATCAAAAACGATATCCTGATTTGCAGTATCCGGCTTCAGACCATTTTCCGGATTTCTGATGGCATTTTCCCTGTCCAGATAATCAAAGATACGGGAAAATAAAGCGAGGGACCGGGTAAAATCGACCTGTATATTCAACAAAGATTCCACCGGCCGGTACATGCGGTTCACCAGGGAAACCGTAGCTGTCACCATACCTACTGTCAGAGCAGGATCCAACTGCCGTATGATCAGGACACCACCGGCAAAATAAATCAGCAAAGGTCCGAGCTGGGTAAACATCCCCATCATGACAAAGAAGAGCCTTCCGCTGGTAGCCTCTTTCAGGGAAAGCCTGGTAGCCTCCTTATTCACCTCCACAAATCGCTCATATTCCTTTTCTTCCCTCGCAAATATCTTAACCAGGAGAGACCCGCTCACAGACAGGGTTTCATTGATGATCTGATTCATCTCATCCTGTTTTTCCTGGCTTTTCGTCAATAGATTATATCGCCGTCTCCCGGCAGTTCGCGTGGGGATGATCATTAATGGAATGATCACAATACCTGCCATTGCCAGTTTGGGACTCATGGCAAACATGGCAATCAGCGTTGTTACCACCGTAGTCGTATTGCTCACCAGAGAAGACAGTGTCCCACTGATTACGGAACTCACTCCGCTGATATCCGTATTCATTCTGGTGATGATGTCCCCCTGCTTCTCCGTTGTAAAAAAAGCATGAGGCATATACTCCAGATGCCGGTACATCTCATTCTTCATATCAAATATGATCCTCTGGGAAATCCATGAATTGATATAGCTCTCCAACAGACGGATCAACTGACTGGCCGTCATGGTAATCAAGGCCAGGATCAAAAGACGGATCAAGAGAGGAAAGCTGTGCCCGGTCAGAGCATCATCCACGATTCGTCCGGTGATGATCGCCGGAAACAGACCGACAACCGAGGATATAAGAATCGTCAGAAACACCAGTATGAACTGGAGACGGTATGGTAACAGATAGGAAAGAATCCGCTTTAAAAGCGGTATTGACAGCTTTGGAGCATTCCCTTTCTCCTCCTCTGTCAAAAACCCTCTCGCTCCGTGCACTCCCAGATGTCCAGCCATAATATACCTCCTCCTTTTGTTTTATTGGGTCTTTATTGGGGGTCAGACCCCATAAGGGGGTCTGACCCCCCTGCAGGGTTCTCTTTACGATAGAACATAAAATAAGCTATGCAAAACGTCAGTATCCCAAATGCCCCGAAAATTCCTTCCATCATCAATACAGGCAGATGAATGACGTTTACCATGGCCAGGCCGGCGACGAAATCCATGGCTGTGTGCAGAAGTATTGCGATCGGGTATAGGATAAACCTGCCTTTCTGCTTACAGGCATAGAATACAAGAATGGAAGCTCCGATATGGAACAGGAGGGCAAAGGCCCTCTCCAGGAACCCCATGCCGATGTCCCAAACGGTGAGATTAGCGATCTGATGGGCCAAGGTATACAGTGCATCTGCCTGGTCAGAGGCTTGTGCATTCACCTGTTCGATCAGGGTAGGAAAGGTACCTGCATTGATCATAAAAGCATAAAACAAATAGGTGATATAATTAATCCCCAGTAGCATCATCACCTCAAATCCACCATGTCCGATTCCATATGAGATGGAAGTTTCTCTGTTCTGTCGATTTTTCAGCAAGGTCTTAAAAGCTACCAGTCGCCCGGTCTCTTCAAAGATCCCAGGGAATAAACCGACTACCATAGCCCAACATACCGGATGGCTATTTAAAAACCTGCTTACAGGATGATCGGCAGATATCACC
>CAMNGO010000147.1 GCA_946538445.1 uncultured Lachnospiraceae bacterium | reverse complement strand
AGCTGAAGGAACAGGGAGCTTCCGACCGCTTCTACGAAGTGCTGGATGAAGTTCCCAAGGTGAGAAAAGACTATGGAGAACCCCCATTGGTTACTCCGTCCTCCCAGATCGTAGGTACCCAGGCCGTCCTGAATGTCCTGACCGGTGAACGCTATAAGATGATCACCAAGGAATCCAAGGCCCTCCTGAAGGGAGAGTACGGCCAGACTGTAAAACCGGTGAACCCGGAGGTACAGAAGAAAGCCATCGGGGATGAAGAACCTATCACCTGCCGTCCGGCAGACCTGATCGAACCCCAGCTGGAGAAGCTGGAGACAGAGATGGCCCAGTGGAAGCAGCAGGAAGAAGACGTACTGAGCTATGCCCTCTTCCCGCAGGTAGCAGAAGAGTTCTTCCGTTACCGGGCTGCCCAGCAGAATAAGATCGATCCGGATAAGGCGGACACGGAAAATGCCGCCTACCCGGTCTAAGATCCGATCAAGTGTATAATACTATTCATATACAAACCAATACTAACCAAAATGGAAAGAGCGGCGCAGCAGCGCCGCTTTTTCCGCGTGGGCAAATAGCAGTCCATCCATAGATAAGGATTTACAAGACCGGTTTTTTGTGTTATTCTAAAAAACTAATGGATCAGAATGGAGGAGAAAAATGCAAGAGATATATTTTGATAACGGAGCAACCACAAGAGTCTTTCCCGAGGTCAGAGAGATCATGGCCGAGGTGATGGACGTAGAATACGGTAATCCTTCCTCCATGCACCGGAAGGGCTTCCATGCGGAACAGTATGTCAGCCAGAGCCGGGAGATCATCGCCAGGAGCCTTAAGGTGGACCCCAAGGAGATCTACTTTACGTCAGGAGGAACCGAATCCAACAATCTGGCTCTGATCGGAACCGCCCTGGCAGGAAGAAGAACCAGGCGGCATATCATCACTTCCAGGATCGAACATGCCTCCGTCTATAATCCCTTGGGATTTCTGGAGGAAGAAGGTTTTGAAGTGACCTATCTGCCGGTGGACGATAAGGGGATCCTTGACCTTGATGAACTGAAGAAGGCACTGCGTAAAGACACCCTGCTGGTGTCCGTCATGTGTGTCAATAATGAGATCGGTGCCATAGAGCCCATCGAGGAGATCGGCAAGATCGTCAAATCCTTTGACCCTGCCATCCTCTTTCATACGGACTGCATCCAGGCCTACGGCAAGTTGAATCTCTATCCCCGGAAATGGAAGGTAGACCTCTTGTCCGTATCCGGTCACAAGATCCACGGACCCAAAGGAATCGGCTTCCTCTATGTGAAAAACGGAGTCAGGATCAAGCCCATCCTCTGGGGAGGCAATCAGCAGAAAGGCATGCGGTCCGGAACAGAAAATGTGCCCGGCATCGCGGGTCTTGGCAAGGCCTGCCAGCTGATCTATGAGAACCATGAGGAGAAAATGAGATCCATCCGGCAGGTGAAGGACCATTTCCTGAGCCGGGTTCTTAATGAACTTGACAATGTAAAGGACAATTCGGGCCAGGCCCCCCACATCGCCAGCGTCAGCTTCCCGGGGGTCAGAAGTGAGGTTCTCCTCCATGCCCTGGAAGACAAAGGCATCTACGTGTCCGCGGGATCTGCCTGTTCCTCCAACAAACCGGAGGTCAGCGGCACCCTGAAAGGAATCGGCCTGACCAGGGAATACTATGAATCCACCCTGCGTTTTTCCTTCTCCCTTTACAATACGGTGGAGGAGGCGGACCAATGTGTGGACGCCCTGAAAGAACTGCTCCCTGTTTTGAGACGTTTTACAAGAAGATGAGGTAATTAGATAAGATGAATTATAAAGCATTTCTGATCAAATATGCAGAGATCGGTGTGAAAGGAAAGAACCGCTATGTGTTTGAGGATGCCCTGATCCGCCAGATGCACTATGCCCTGGATCATATCGCTCCTTTCTCCATCCGCAAGGAATCCGGCAGGGTCTTCGCCGAGTGCACGGAAGAGTTTGACTATGATGAGGTGGTGGAAGCCTTATCCCACGTATTCGGCATATCCGGAATCTGTCCCATCCTGATGGAAGACATCAAGGATTTTGAACATATTGAGAAAGTAGTTAAGACCTACATGCGCGAAAGGTATGATGATTTTCATTTTACCTTCAAGGTATTCGTGCGCAGAGGCGACAAGAGCTATCCCATGCAATCCATGGAAGTGGCTGCCCTTCTGGGAGAGAAGCTGCTGGATGAATTCGAGGACCTGAGGGTGGACGTCCATAACCCGGATGTCAGCCTTACAGTGGAGATCCGCGACAAAGTATACATCTATTCCGACGAGATTCCCGGACCCGGCGGTATGCCGGTAGGTACCGGCGGAAGAGCCATGCTCCTTCTGTCCGGCGGAATCGACAGCCCCGTGGCCGGTTATATGATTTCCAAACGTGGGGTCAGCATCGAGGCAACCTATTTCCACGCACCGCCCTACACCAGTGAGAGGGCCAAGCAGAAGGTGGTGGATCTGGCGAAGATCATCGCAAGATACACCGGGCCGATCCGCCTTCATATCGTGAATTTCACGGATATCCAGATGGCCATCTATGAGAAATGCCCCCATGATGAACTGACCATCATCATGCGCCGCTATATGATGAAGATTGCCGAACATTTTGCCAAAGAAAGCAAATGTCTCGCCCTGGTTACCGGGGAGAGTATCGGACAGGTGGCCAGCCAGACCATGCAGAGCCTCTTCGTGACCAACGAGGTATGCTCCATGCCTGTATTCCGCCCCTGTATCGGGATGGACAAGCAGGATATCATCAGCTTGTCTGAGAAGATTGGAACCTATGAGACATCCATCCTTCCCTACGAGGATTGCTGTACCATCTTTGTGGCAAAGCATCCTGTGACCAAGCCCCGGCTGGATGTGATCAAAAAATCCGAGCGGAAACTGGAGGACTGTATCGATGACCTCCTGAAAACCGCCATAGAGACCGAAGAATTAATTAAGATTCATGCCCATTAAAAAAAGAGGAAAGCATTGCGCTTTCCTCCTGGCTTTTTTAAATCAACCTTTTTTATAAGATCGCGGGATCGGGATTATTCTTCTCCTTCCACGATATACGGAGCGAGCTCGGTGAGAATCTCGTCGAGATTGTCCGTATGATGGATATTCAGATCGATGGGTTTGGAGATGTCCAGACTGAAGATGCCCATGATGGATTTGGCATCGATTACGTAACGGCCGGAAACCAGATCGAACTCTGCGTCAAAGCGGTTGATCAGATTGACGAAAGATTTTACTTTATCAATAGAATTTAAAGAAACTTTTACTGTTTTCATCGGAAAAAATCCCCCTTTGTTTTTTATATGTATGCTGTTTTAATAGTACCTTTTTTTAGTGGAAAAGTCAACAATCTGCAAAGTAACTTTTAACAGGCGAAAAGGGGGGAGATAAGGATACACATATGAGTACAAGAGCTGCATTTCTCACCTTGGGATGCAAGGTCAACCAGTATGAGACCGACGCCATGAAAGAGATCCTGGAATCGGAAGGATACGAGATCGTGGATTTTAAGGACCAGGCAGACATCTATATCATCAATACCTGTTCCGTCACCAACATGGCGGACCGCAAGAGTAGGCAGATGATCAGCCGGGCCAGAAAAAAGAACCCGGCGGCGGTGATCGTAGCGGCCGGCTGTTATGTCCAGGCTCAGGAAGAAACCCTCCTGGAGACAGGGATGGCGGATATCCTGGTGGGAAATAATAAGAAGAAAGATATCGCAACTATTATAGAAGACTATTACCGGAAGAAGGAACGGATCCATGAAGTCATCGACCTGTCCCGCCAGCCGGAATATGAACCCCTCTTTGTGACCAACGTGAGCGGCCATACCAGGGCTTATCTGAAGATTCAGGACGGATGCAACCAGTTCTGCTCCTACTGCATCATACCCTACACCAGGGGCCGCATCCGCAGCCGGAGGCCGGAAGATATCCTGACGGAGGTCAGAAAGCTGGCGGAGAAGGGATTTAAGGAGATTGTTTTCACAGGTATCCACCTGAGTTCTTACGGAAAAGATCTGGGGGATACGGACCTTCTGTCCATCATTGGCCAGGTCAACCAGGTGGAAGGAATCGAGCGGATCCGGCTAAGTTCCCTGGAACCCCGCATTATCACCGAGGACTTTGTCCGCAGACTGACCGGCTATGAGAAAGTCTGCCCTCATTTTCATCTGTCCCTGCAGAGCGGCTGTGATGAGACTCTGCGCCGCATGAACCGTAAATACAACACGGAGGAGTACGAGCAGGCCCTTGAGACCTTAAGAAGATTCTATGATCGGCCGGCCCTGACTACGGACGTGATCGTGGGATTCGTTGGGGAGACGGAGGAGGAATTCTCCCGGACAGTGGAATATCTGGAGAGGATCAACCTCTATGAGATGCATATCTTTAAGTATTCCGTGCGGAAAGGAACCAGGGCAGAGACCATGAAGGGCCATGTTCCGGAGGAAGTGAAGACGAGAAGATCCAACATCTTACTTGAAATGTCAGCCCGGCACAGACTGGCCTACGAGGATTCCTATCTGGGATGCACGGAGGAAGTACTGCTGGAGGAGCAGGTGGACCATGAGGGAGAAAGCTATTATCAGGGCTATACCAGACACTATATCAAGGTCCTGATCCCTTGCCGGGACTGCCCGGTGGAGCTGAAATCCAACCGGATTCTGCCGGTAGTCCTACAGGAGAAGCTGGGAGATAATCTGATGCTGGGGAAAGTTCCCATTGAATTTTCACACTAATCATAGTATTATGTTATAGTATGTATATCCATCTTATGTTAGGAGGTAACCATGTCGAACAACAACACACAATTCTTCCAGGTTGTCAAAGAACAGGAATATGACGTAGAGTCCATCATAAGAGACGTGTATGAAGCACTGAAAGAGAAGGGTTATAATCCGGTGAACCAGATTGTTGGGTACATCATGTCCGGAGATCCCACTTATATCACCAGCCACAACAATGCCAGAAGTGTCATCATGAAGGTGGAGAGGGACGAGATCCTTGAAGTTCTCTTTGAGAACTATATTGAAACACAGCTCGAAAAAGAATGAAAAGACGATGGATGGGTCTCGATTACGGGACGAAGACGGTAGGAGTCGCTGTCAGTGACAGTCTGGGTATCACTGCCCAGGGCCTGGAGACGATACACAGGAAGTCAGGCAAGAAGCTGAGACAGACTCTGGCCCGTATTGACGAATTGACAAAAGAATACGATGTCGAAAAGATAGTACTTGGTTTACCGAAGAACATGAACAACACGCTGGGAGACCGCGCTTTGGAGACCATAGAGTTCCAGGATATGGTTGCGCGCAGGACCGGCCTGGAGGCTGTACTCTGGGATGCAAGACTGACCACTATGGAATCAGAGCGCATTTTGATGG
>CAMNGO010000146.1 GCA_946538445.1 uncultured Lachnospiraceae bacterium | reverse complement strand
ACTCTGCGGTCTCTCCTTTATGACAAATATATTGCACCGACAAAAAAGAAGAGAGAGAATTACATCGGTATCGAGATCGAGATGCCCATACTGAATCTTGACAGAGAGGCAGTGGATTTTTACAATATCCATAAGATTACAAGGAGCTTCATGAAAGAGTTTTCCTTCGTTCCGGTAAGGTACGATGAGAATGGAGAGGTCTGTCTGGCGGAGAATAAAAAAACGGGAGATACTCTGTCCTACGACTGTTCCTATAATAATCTGGAGCTTTCCCTTGGTCGGGTGAAAGATATCTCGGAGGCGGATGCCAGATTCCGGAGATATTACGATTTTCTCCAGAGCTGTATGGCCCTCTATAATTACACCCTGACCGGCATGGGGATCAATCCTTACCGGATCTACAACCAAAATGTACCTGTGCCTAACGGCAGATATCGGATGCTCTTTCACCATCTTCATTCCTATACCAAATATCGGACACTGCCCATGTATTTTCATCCGCATCCGGAGTTTGGTACATTTTCCAGTGCCTCACAGGTGCAGCTGGATATTAATTATGAAGACATACCGGAGGTTATCAACACCTTCTCTTTGCTGGAACCGCTGAAAGCACGGATCTTTGCCAATTCTGTCCTGCTTGGTGAGGCGGAAGATTACCTTTGCTACCGTGATATCCTGTGGGAGAATTCTACCCATGGAATCAACCCTCATAATGTGGGACCCTATGAGTACAAATTCAAAGATGCCGATGAGCTGCTGGATTATATACAGTCCACCAGTATCTACTGTACAGAGAGGGAAGGGAAATATGTGAATTTCAGACCGCTCCCCTTAAGGGACTTTTTTGCACAGGATGAGATCGAAGGAGAGTACTATGGGGAGGGGAGATATCACAAGCTGATCATTACCCCTCGAAAAGAGGATCTCGAATACCTTCGGTCTTTCAAACATGAGGACTTGACCTTCCGTGGGACGATCGAGTTCCGCAGTGTCTGTTGCCAGCCCATAAAAGATGCCATGTCCGTGGCCGCTTTCCATACGGGACTGAAGGAGAGGCTGCATGAGCTGACAGACCTTCTGGAAAATGACAAGGTCATCTATGGCCATGGCTATAATGCCACAGAACTGCGCCACCTCTTTATCCAGGAGACCCTGCCGTCCTTTGTGGATAAAAATGAGGTCTACAGGCTCTGCGGAAAGGTACTGCAGATTGCCCGGGACGGATTGATTGCCCGGGGACTTGGCGAGGAGAAGTATCTGGAACCCCTCTTTGCAAGAGTGGAGAGGCAGGAAAGTCCCGGTGCTTATATGCTGAGGTGTCTGTCTGAAGGAATGGAGCTTGAGGATGTGATCCGGGACTTTGGACGATTAGAGGAAGGATGATGAAGATGAAATCCATATTGATAAAAGATACCACCAGGGAGGAACGTATCCGGATAGTGCACCAGGCTCTGTGGGGAGCGTGCGGAATCGACTGCGAGTTTTGTTCCGGCTGTGATAACCGGGGTGGCGGACGTATCGAGAGCATATATCAGCCTTACATTGATGGAGAGAAAGAAATACGGGAGATCAATGCGGAGTTTAGCGCTCCATTTGTAAGAGGATAGAGAATCCAGATTATTAAAAAACTCATTTTGATGTTTTATGTATTTTTTTGTCCTTTCTCACTTATTAATGCCAACTGAATGTTTATAAGGACAAAAGTATGGTATAATATTAAAAAACATACAAAGGAGTTTTTTTCAATGAGAACAGTAGTTGCGAAATTTGGAGGAACCTCTCTGTCTGATGCCAGTCAGATTCGAAAGGTAGCCGATATTATCCGGGAAGATCCTGCCCGGAGAATCATCGTTGCCTCTGCTCCAGGCAAGCGGTTTGATGACGATATTAAGGTTACCGACCTGCTGCAGCAATGCTATGATGATGCTGTGGAGGGCAGAGATTATGAGAAGGTCCTTGCTGATATACAATCAAGATTTGAAGATATTGTTTCTGAACTGGGTGTGGATATCTTCCTGGAATCAGAGATGGATACCCTGAGACATCATCTGATGGAGAGTCCGGAGAAGGATTATGTGTTAAGCCGTGGGGAGTATCTGAATTCCAGGATTCTTGCAGAGTACCTGGACTTCACCTTCGTTGATCCCGCGTGGTGTGTATATTTTGATGAGGAAGGCAACCTTGACGGGAGACTCACCAGACGGACCATGGAAGCTTCTCTGCGACCATTGGAAAATGCGGTGATCGCCGGTTTTTACGGGGCGGATATCAACGGCAAGATCCATACTATGAGCCGGGGAGGATCCGATGTCACAGGAAGTCTGGCAGCTTCTGCCATCAGGGCGGACCTCTATGAGAACTGGACGGACGTATCCGGTGTGTATGCGGCAGATCCGGGTATCGTGGATTCTCCGAAGCCTATCGAATATGTCAGCTATCGTGAGCTGCGTACTTTATCTTATATGGGAGCATCCGTTCTGAATACGGATGCCGTACTCCCGGTATCCGACTTGGATATCCCGATTAACATCCGCAATACCAATCGCCCGGATGATCCCGGAAGCGTGATCGTCCGAAAACTGCCCAAGGGTAAGACCAAATACCCGATCATCGGTGTGGCAGGCAAGTCCGGTATGTCGGTGATTCAGATTGAGAAAGTCATGGTCAGTGATGGAGCAGGCTTCAGTGCCCTGGTGCTGGATATCCTTAAAAACAGGGCATTGCCTTTTGAACATTGTCTCACCGGAATCGATTCCATCACCCTGATCATCCGCAGTGATCTGCTGGAGGACTGCAAAGAGGATCTCCTGGATGAGATCAAGCAGACCCTGGACCCGGATTTCATTGAACTCATGGAGAATCTTTCTGTGATCGTTGTGATCGGGGAGAAGGATACGGAATCCAGTGATGCCAATATCCGTGTACTCTGGCAACTGATGCAGGCGGGCATTCCCATCAAAACCATCAATCAGGGCGCAGGGAAACTCAATCTCCTGATTGCTGTATCGGAAGACCGGTATCAGGAGGCAATCCTGGCAATCTATAAAGCCATAGAACAACAAAAAGTATAAAGATTCTTGAAGCAGTGCCCTGCGGCGTTCTTTTCGGACGGATAACGCAGGGTACAATTTTTTACAAAACGTATTGACACGATGTCAGAATAGATATATAATAACTTCTGACACGAAGTCAGAATAGGACAGAGATGTCAGAAAGGAGGCATTATGCCGAAAGGATCCCCTGAGTTAACCGCAGCAAGGAAAGAAGAGATCGTCAACGCCTGTGAGCAGTTATATCAGACCATGAGTTTTAAAGAGATCACCTTGAAGGAGATCGGGAAGGTGACATCATTCACCAGAACATCCATATATAACTATTTTCAGACGAAAGAAGAGATTTTCCTGGCACTTTATGAGAGAGAGTATGAGCGTTGGAATGAAGAACTGGAGAGAATTCTTATCGATAATGAGTTGCTTACCAGAGAAGAGCTGGCAGATAAGATTGCCTCCTCCATATCAAACAGAGACCAGCTGCTGAAGCTTTTGTCCATGAACAACTACGATATGGAGACCAACAGCCGTCCGGAGCGTCTGGTTTCTTTTAAGAGGGCCTATGGCGAGTCCATGAAGAATATGTGCCGGCTTCTGTCGAAATTCTGCCCGGAGAAATCGGTGCAGGATATCCAGAACTTTATCTATGTATTTTTTCCCTTTATGTTTGGGATCTATCCCTACACTGCTGTTACTAAGAAGCAGAGGGAAGCAATGAAAGAAGCGGATGTGGATTATGTATATCAGTCAATCTATGAGATAACAAATAACTGTCTGCTGAAGCTCTTATAAAAACGTGTTAAGGCAGATTAATGAGATCAAAGGAGATGTAATAATATGTCAAAGAAAGTATTAGTAGCTGTATACTCCGCAAGTGGAGTGACAAAACGGGTGGGAGAAGAAATTGCAAGAATCAGTGGCGGTGATTTTCATGAGATCATGCCCAAAGAAATCTATACAAAAGAAGACTTAAACTGGATGAACAAGAAGAGCCGCAGCAGCCTGGAGATGAATGACCCTTCCGCAAGGCCTGAGATTGCCAACAAGGTTTCGGACATGGATTCCTATGATGCTGTCATTATTGGCTTCCCGATCTGGTGGGGCGTAGCACCCCGGATCATCGAGACATTTCTGGAAAGCTATGACTTCTCCGGGAAGACGATCATCCCCTTCTGTACTTCCGGCGGCAGTGGAGTCGGCAGAAGTGATACAGAGCTTCATAAGAATGTCAGCGGAGATGTCAGATGGGCCAAGGGCGTACAGATTAACCGCCCGAACGAAGCCAAGATTAAGAAATGGCTTGATAAAGTACTGTAAGGAGTGAATCTAGATGCAATATACAAAACTTGGCAATTCAGATCTGAAGGTTTCCCGTATCTGTATGGGATGTATGGGATTTGGAGATGCCGCGAGAGGACAACATAGCTGGACCATCGATGAGGAGCATTCCAGAGAGATCATAAAGCGCGGGCTGGATCTGGGTGTCAATTTCTACGATACAGCCATCGCTTATCAGAGCGGAACCAGTGAACAATATGTGGGTCGTGCTCTCCGGGATTTTGCAAAACGGGAGGATGTGGTGGTTGCTACAAAGTTTCTGCCAAGAACTCAGGAAGAGATCGCAAATGGTATCTCCGGACAGCAGCATATCGAAAACATGATCAATACAAGCCTGAACAATCTGGGAATGGATTATGTGGATCTCTATATCTATCATATGTGGGACTGGAACACACCCATCTATGATATCCTTGAGGGCCTGAACCGTGTTGTTAAGGCAGGTAAGGCAAGATATATCGGCATCTCCAACTGTTTCGCCTGGCAGCTTGCCAAAGCTAATGCACTGGCAGAAAAGGAAGGATTTGCAAAGTTTGTATCCGTCCAGGGACATTATAATCTGATCTTCCGGGAGGAGGAGAGGGAGATGGTTCCTTACTGTGACGAAGAGAACATTGCCCTTACTCCCTACAGTGCCCTGGCAAGTGGAAGACTCTCCAGAAAACCTGGCGAGAATGATACAAAACGTGCCGTGGAAGACAGCTATGCCAAGTTTAAATATGATGCCACGGCAGAACAGGATAATGTGATCATAGGACGTGTGGCAGAACTGGCGGAAAAATATGGCGTAACCATGACGGAAGTTTCTCTGGCATGGCTTTTGACAAAGGTGACATCCCCTGTGGTGGGTGCCACCAAACTGCATCACATCGAAGGAGCAGCAAAGGCGGTAGACCTCATGCTTACGAACGAAGAAATCCTGTATCTGGAGGAACCATACATCCCTCATTCCCTTGCCGGCGTAATGGCACAGAATAAGCCTGCCAATGCTAAGGAAAAACACGTATGGTCCACAGGAGATCAGCAGATAGGAGGAAAGACAAATGAGTGAAAAAATCGTACAGACAGCAGGTAGAGATCAGCTGGGAGAATTCGCACCGATGTTTGC
>CAMNGO010000145.1 GCA_946538445.1 uncultured Lachnospiraceae bacterium | reverse complement strand
GCATCATATTCTGTCAAAAGGATATGGGCAATCTCCCTGGCCCGGTGCATGGTCGGATTCTGGGCAGTGTAAAGGAAGGAATGCTCGATGGGGATATTATGCTTGTAATAATATCTTCTCCCGTATTCTCCTACCACATACAGCTTCACCTTTTTATGCTTCTCCATCTCCAGGGTGGCCTGTTTAATTACATTATAATTATAAGAGCCGGCCAGCCCCTTGTCGGCCGTGATGACCAGATAGGCGTAGGTCTCTGCAGGTTTTCGTCCTGTTTCCGGATAAAAATACCTGGAACGGACATCGGTCTCTGTCTGAAAGATCCGCTTGATTTCATTCTCCATCATCTGGAAAAAGGGCCGGGTCTTATTCAGATTCTGCTTGGCCTTCTGCAGCTTGGTCGAGGAGATCAGATACATGGCATTGGTGATCTTATGTGTATTTTCAACACTGACTATTCGACTTTTCGTATCTGAAACATTTGCCATAATCGAATCCTTTATCTACTTCTATATATCTTTCAACGATCCTGATTCTTTTATCCTTTGGATTGGCAGCGTAGCAGTTCCTCTGAGGCCCTCTGTCTCAGCTGTCAGTCTCTTCCTCAGGCATTCCGGGCGGACTCTTCTTTTTGGGCAGCTTCCTCTTCCCTGGCCGCTGCTTTTTTCGCCTCCATTTCCCTCTGGTAAGTCCGAAGGAATAAGTTGGCTATATTGATAATCCGCTCCTTGTCTGTGTCTTCCAGGATACCGGTTTCGTCGATGGTCTCGCAGAGGTCGGAAGCCTGTACTTTAAAGTGGGCCAGGAGTCTCTTGCGGAAATCTGCAATCTGACCAACAGGAATGTCCTGGAGAATGTGGGCGGTCCCGGCTACCAGGAGGATAACCTGCTGGGAAAGGGAATAGGGTGCTCCCTGGGTCTGTCGCAGCAAGTGCATAAGGCCCTGACCATACATCAGTCTCTTCTTGGTCGCTTCATCCAGATCACTGGAGAACTGGGTGAAGACTTCCATCTCCCTGTACTGGGCCAGATCCAGACGAATGCTTCCGGTCGCCTTCTTCATGGCCTTGGTCTGTGCCGCACCACCGACACGGGATACCGACAGACCGACATTGACAGCCGGACGCTGGCCCGAGAAGAAGAGGTCGGACTCCAGGAAAATCTGTCCGTCTGTAATGGAAATAATATTGGTAGGAATATAGGCCGACACATCTCCGGCCTGGGTTTCTACAATCGGAAGGGCTGTGATGCTTCCGCCTCCGATCTCGTCTGCCAGGCGGGCAGAACGCTCCAGCAATCTGGAGTGAAGGTAGAAAACATCGCCCGGATAAGCCTCACGTCCCGGAGAACGCTCCAGCAAAAGGGACAGGGCTCGGTAAGCAATCGCATGCTTTGACAGATCATCATAGACAATCAGAACATCCCGGCCCTTTCTCATAAAATACTCAGCCATAGCCGTACCGGAATAGGGAGCGATAAACTGCATGGGCGCAGATTCACTAGCCGAAGCATTGACCACAATCGTATACTCCATGGCACCCTTTTTCCGTAGAGATGCCACCAGCTGGGCAATACTGCTGGCCTTCTGGCCAATCGCCACATAGATGCAGATTACATCATTGCCCTTCTGATTTAAAATAGTATCGATGGCAATCGCTGTCTTTCCGGTCTGGCGGTCTCCGATAATAAGCTCACGCTGGCCCCGGCCGATAGGAAACATGGAATCAATACAAAGGATTCCTGTATTCATAGGGGTATCAACTGCCTGGCGCTCGATAATCTCCGGCGCCGAAGCCTCGATGGGCAGATAGTCCATAGACATGACAGCCCCCTGGTCATCCACCGGATTACCCAGAGCATCTACGACCCTGCCGAGGAAGCCTTCCCCGACGGGGACACCGGCTGTCTTTTTGGTCCGGCGGACCCGGCTGCCTTCCATAACCGCTTCCTCATCACCAAATAAGATGATACCGACACTATCCGGACGAAGATCCTGGACCATGCCCTTTACACCGGAATCAAAAACAACGATCTCTCCGTATACTACACTTTCCAGACCTTCGGCAAAAACAATCCCGTCACCAACCATGATGACAACGCCTTCCTCCTCCGGAATGGCTTCCAGTTCCCAGGAATCCAGAGAAGTCTTAAGAAGGGTGATATAATCGATCCGCTCCGGCTCCTCCTTCTCGGCCGCGTCCGTCACCCTCTCCTGGAACATTTCCTTTAACTGCTGAACCCTTCCCTTCCGGGTCCAGTCGTAGATTTCATTCCCCACGATCAGCTTAAAACCGGAAGAAATCTTCGGGTCTTCTACCCAGAGGAGTTCAAATTCCTGCTGATATTTATTTTTTAAAAAATCGAGAAATCGTTTCTTCCTCTCATCATTCGGTGCGGTATTAGAATAAAGATAAGCTTTGGCAAGCCTCTTTTTCGAATCCTCACTCATGCTCCGCACCCCTTTCGACTTCGTCTAAGAAGGCATCATAGAAATCGTCGGTATCCCCATCCTGGAGAAGCTTATCCGCCGCATCGGCAATAAGATTGGATATCTCCTCCCGGGCTCCGGCCACGATTTCTTCCTTCCTTCTGTTGCCTTCTCCCTCAGCCTTCTTGATGATACGCCGGGCCTCCTCCTGGGCTTCTGTAACCTTCTGCCGGCGAAGCTCCTGGATCTCCCGGGTCGCTTTCTGTTTCTCCACCAGGATCTGGTCTGCAGATGCCTGAAGCTGTTTGTCATAATCTTCTTTCATCTTCTGGGCATCGGCAAGAGCCTGGGTCTTCTCCTCATCCAGCTGACGATAATGTTCTTCCCTCTGGTCCATAAACTTTTTCACCGGGCCAAAGAGAATATAATAAAGCCCGCCAAAAAGGATGATTACATTAAATAAATGAAGTAATATCTGTACAAAATCAATTCCAAGCGGCATAGTGTTCTCGCCTCCTGTTATTTACATTACAAAGATGATCAGGATGGATGTAATCAAAGCATAGATAACAACCGTCTCTATAAATACCAGACCCAGCATCAGGACCGTACGGATCTTGCCATCCGCCTCCGGCTGTCTGGCAATTCCTTCATTGGCCTTACTGATTGCATTACCCATACCAAGGGCACCACCTAAAGCAGCCAGTCCGATGGCAATGGCTGCGCCAACGGCCTTACCGGCATTGGCTAAGTCACCGGAACCGGCAACTGCCTCTTCCTTCGGGGCTCCCGGCTCTTCATTCACCTGGGCCTCAGCTCCTGTCACCTGTGCCTGAAGGGAAACCGTCCCTCCAACGGCTACGCCGCCTAATACAAGAATCAGCAATGCCAACATAACAGCCATCGGTTTCACTATCTTTATCATGATTTTCCTCCTTCTTGGGCAGACCTTCCTTACCGAATCCGACCGATTGGGATAAAGCTCATGCGAATACCACTGCATCCCATTGTCCGTTCGAATCTACTCTATCTCGTCTGCCTCTGCCTTCATTCTCTATTTTTTCAGGAAATGTTTTCGAAATATTCTTAGTTTCTCATGCAGTTTCAGGCCTGCTGGGGCTGCACATCCCCCTCACCGTCCTTATCTTCTTTCTTCTTTTTCTTCCTGGATTCCGTAACCTCCGAAACCTCACCATAGTAGACGGAAGTCAGCATAGTCAGTACATAGGCCTGTATCACCGCATGCAAAACCGTAAAAAGTACGCCGACCACAACAGGCAGGAAAAAGCTAAGGGTAATATAATAGTAGACAAGCTCCGTCGTCAGCATACCGGAAAGCAATGCACCAAAGAGACGGAAAGTCATAGACAGGGGCAGGGAAAACTCCTTGAGAGCCTTCAGGATGCCCTTGGGACCATTTGCCACAACCCCTCCGAATACAATAAAGAGGTAGGAAAAACATCCCACGGCGATCGCCCCATTAATATTGGCCAGTGGCGCCGGAAGAGAAACCGAATGTCCCTGGCTGGTCAGCACCTGGAAGCCAAACAACTCAAACATGGTGCCAACAAAAATATAACTGCCTGCGGCAAAAATATAAGCCCCCAAAGCCTTATTCCGATGAGGACTGTTCCCCTTTGCCAGGCCGTCAAACAAACCCACCCACATTTCAATCAGCATCTGCAGCTTTCCGGGCACATATTGGAACCGCGGAAGGGCAAAAACACGCAGCAGGAGAGCAAAAACCAACAGAAGAGCCGTGACAATGAATCCTGAGATCAAAGACGGATCCGCCATAATCCCTCCGGGAAGAAGAACCTGATTGATATCATGCAAAACGGCATCCCTCATAGCCTCCTTAATGGTCTCATGGTGAACAGAATACCTATGCGTCATGATGATGCCCACGACCACAACTGCCAAAGCCAGAAGCATGACCGTCAGGACTTTCTTTTTCTGCTGCCTGATCCTGCTGTCCGGCACATTATTATCACTTTGATTCAGATTCTGTTTATCATTACTACTCAATCGACTCACCACCTCCAACATCTTTTCATGGAATCGGGACCGAAACAATCTGCCTCTACGAAATACCGGCGAGTTTCAATCCATTCTTCCTTTATACTCTCATTTCCCCTTTTTGTAAAGATAGAAAAAAAATACCGCAGCAGATTGATGGGGACCTTTCATATGGATCCTCTTTGATAAAAACCGGTAAGCAACCGGGTCATCATCAAAGCAGGCCCATATGAAAGGTCCCCATCAATTTATTACTGAGCCATATCACTTGAAAAATTACTCCACCATTTGGTATCGTCACTTCTGATTTCTGATACTTTATCATAATGATTCATGGCATATGCAATCTCTTCTTGTGTGAAAGGACCATTGTATATCTGAGAAAGTTCCTCTTTGATCTGCTGTTTAAGTTTCTGTTCGGAACAGGGCTTTTCATCTCCCGCCCTCTGTCTGGCCAGATACCCTTACGGTCCACTTTATTACTTGTCACGTATTGTAAAGAAATATCCTTTATCTAAGCGGTTTTTTCGAACTTTCGAATCAAATCCAGTCAATCAAAATATTGTATTTTCCAGTCTATCTGCTAATATCATTATCATTCAAACTAAGAGAAATAATTAGCATCCGGATATACTGTATAATGAAAATCGGTTACCATTCCTGTAGAAAAAATTGAAGGAATGATCAACAATATTAGATTGATTGGATTGGTATAATTATAGCATCAGAACATAGGTTTGTCTACGGGTTTAGGTTTCAATCTATAGCACTCTCCATTTTCTATCTAATACCATTTATTCGATACTGATTATCCCATTGAGCAATACTAACATACTGAAATATAAAAGATACTAAATGTTCACCATCCTTTTGGGATAACATTCCAGCATCTATATTCAACCTCTAGTTCATACTAAGTAAATATAACTATGTCCGTCTAATCCTTTTGGCTTCCGTCTTGATAGTGCTAGGAAACTATATCCGAGCGTCAATTTAAAAAATAGACTTTTAAATAGTGAAATCATTTAGCATGCCATGTGGGAATAAATCTCACAGGGCTATT
>CAMNGO010000144.1 GCA_946538445.1 uncultured Lachnospiraceae bacterium | reverse complement strand
GAGAAAGAGGCCAAGGAGAAAGCAGCTAAGGAGAAAGCTGAGAAAGAAGCAGCCGAGAAGGCAGCCAAGGAAGCAGCTGAGAAAGAAGCCAAAGAGAAGGCAGCTAAAGAAGCAGCTGAAAAAGAAGCAAAGGCAGAAAAAGCTGTCAAGGAAGCTATTCAGAAAGAAGACATGGCAGGTCTTGCTAAGCTCATCAAGTTCAGCATCAAGATCGGTGATACTGAGTACAAGAGCGCTGAGGAATTCACAGCAGCAGGTTTAACTGCAGACAACTTCAACAAAGAAGCAATCGATGCTATCGTAAAGAACATCGTTGAGAACCAGAAATAATAAGAACGAACCAAAGCAGGCAGTGCGGGATGATATAGGTAGATCAACCGCCTGCCTGTTTTATTTACATATAAATTATCTTGATAAAATATCCCTTGCCACATAGACTCCGCTGGCTGAAGCATGGGATAAGGAGTGTGTTACCCCACTGCCGTCACCGATTACATATAGTCCCGGATAACGGGATTCCAGATGTTCGTTGACCTGGACTTCCATATTGTAGAACTTGACCTCAACACCATATAAAAGGGTATCGTCGTTGGCTGTTCCCGGTGCGATTTTATCCAGGGCATAGATCATCTCGATGATACAATCCATGATTCGCTTAGGCAATACCAAGCTCAGATCTCCGGGCTCCGCTTGCAGAGTCGGTCTGACGAAGCTTTCCTCGATTCTTTTTGCTGTACTTCGCCGACCCCGGATCAGGTCACCAAAACGCTGTACGATTACGCCGCCGCCCAGCATATTGGAGAGTCTGGCGATACTTTCCCCGTAACCGTTACTGTCTTTAAATGGTAAGGAGAAGTGTTTGGAAACAAGAAGGGCGAAGTTGGTATTATCCGTCTGCTTTTCCGGGTTATCATAACTGTGACCGTTCACCGTCACGATACCGTTTGTGTTCTCATTGACTACGCTTCCTTTAGGATTCATACAGAAGGTACGTACTTTATCTTCAAATTTCTCTGTGCGGTATACAATCTTACTTTCATAAAGATCATCCGTCAGGTGGGAGAAGATGGCTGCAGGCAGCTCTACCCGCACTCCCAGATCCACTCTGCTGGAATTGGTGGGGATCTGCAGGTCCTTACATACCTGTTCCATCCATTTGCTTCCACTGCGGCCTACTGACAGGATACATCTGGGCGCTGTGCACTCACCGTTTTCTGTAATCACCTTATAGCCGTCTGCCATAACTTCTACGGAGCTGACCGGAGTCTGGAAGAAGAAGTCCACCTTGTCCTTAAGTTTATTATACAGATTCTCTAATACGATATAATTGATATCCGTTCCGAGATGCCGTACGGAAGCATCCAGCAGCTTCATTTTGTTCTGCATACATTTCTTCTTGATATCGGAATTGGCCGTGGAGTACAGTTTTGTCCCGGCACCGCCGTGGGCCAGATTGATCTCATCTACATAATGCATGAGGTCCAGGGCTTCCCGGTGGCCTATATATTCGTAAAGAGTTCCGCCAAAATCATTCGTGATATTATATTTTCCGTCGGAAAATGCGCCTGCTCCACCGAAACCGCTCATGATGGAGCAGGTTTTGCATCGGATACAGCTTTTTACATTAACTCCGTCAATGGGACATTTTCTATCTTCCAGGGCATAGCCTGATTCAAAGACAGCCACTTTTATCTTGGGGCTCTGTTTTTTCAATTCATATGCAGCGAAGATCCCTCCGGGACCTGCTCCGACAATTATAACATCGTAATCCATCAATTTATTCCTTTCCTCAGATGAAGATTATTGTTTTCCTGTATATAGACTTATACCAAATGTATTAGAACATGTTTTTTCGATATGGTCAACAAAAAAAGACAGGGGCTGTATGTTGATACAATCCCTGTCTGTTTATCATAATATGTTCTGAATTGTTAACCTAACTTCAGAGCATTAGTTGTGGAATTTAATGCGATCTGTAAGAGTCTTGATAAATCCCTTGCGGGCGGATGTTAAGCTTTTTACCTGTTCGCAGTACTCATAGCGCTCAGCTCTCATCCATTCCGGTTTATGCTCCTGTAAGTGGTGGTTTTCATAAATAAATGCTGTATATGTTGACATTTTAAGTACCTCCTGTTATGTTTTTTTTATATCTGTTCTTGTCTCTTGTAACAAGAATACCATACTGAAAAATGATTTCAATGGGCTGCAAGCTAGAATAAAATCAGATTATTTGTGCTGCGAGCATAATAATTAAGGAGAGGTGTTCACATGGGATTTACGATAGAGGATATGCTGACACTGACAGGGGACCAATATAAGATATCCATGATTGCAGGGGACCACGGCTGGTCGAATTCCATCAGCTGGCTGCTCATGATCGAAGATTTCACGATACTGCGCCATCTGGTGGGGAAGGAGCTGGCCGTCACGACGGGGATGGGATTTGACAGTGAAGAGAAGCTCTTGAATCTGGTTCAGGAACTTCATACCCGTCATGCAGCTGGTTTGGTTGTGAACGTCGGTTTTTATGTTGCTGAGATTCCACAATCGGTTATCAACCTGTGCAATGAGGTAAATCTGCCATTACTGATCATACCCTGGGAGATCTACCTGATAGATATGATCAAGGATGTGAGTGTGCGAATCTTCCTGCAAGGTATGACTGATGAACAGATCAGTGCTGCTTTTATCAGGGCAATCGGATCGCCGGATCAGGCTGCGTCTGCCAAGCAGGATCTGCTTCAGTATTTCGATGTGGATGGAGAATTCCAGATTATTCTGCTGACAATTCCGGGGCTTGATACCATGGATACGGTGGAACGAAGGAGAATCGGCTACCGGATGGAACTCTTCTTTGAAAATGTTACGCATAACTGCAGTTTCTTCTACTATGATTCCAGTTTCGTGCTGGTGTGTAATGACCTGCCATCAGATGTCATGAATAAGGTTCTCAAGGATTTTGAACATCGGATTCATGTGAGAATGCCGGGGACAGAGTATTACATCGGGATCGGTAGCAGGATTCGGGGCCTGGAGAATCTGAATGTTACCTATATGCGGGCCAGATCAGCACTTAACATGGCCATCACCACAGGAAAAAGACGTCTGTATTTTGATGAGATGGGAATCTATCGCCTCCTCAGTCTTGTACCGGACAAAGCCCTTCTGCGGGAGATGAGTGAGGATTTGCTCAGGCCATTGATCAATTATGATAAAGAGCATGACGGACAATATGTCGAAACGCTGGAGACGTATCTGGAACTGGAAGGAAGCTTTCGGGCCATGGCTGATAAGATGTTCATTCATCGGAATACTTTGATGTACCGGATCAATAAGATTAAAAAACTTCTGGGTACAGACCTGTCTACTTCAGAGGAAAAAATGAACTATCAGATCGCATGCCTGATCATGCATATGGATGTGTGATCATAGTAATAAACAGGGGAATAGAAATGGAAAATATTACATTTTTAAAACAGGAGGCAGAAAAGGTATTTGATGAGGTGCTGGCTATCTATCATGAGCTCCACCGGATACCGGAGCTGTCTTTGCAGGAATATAAGACGACGAAATACATCAAAGAACAGTTGAAAAAGATGTCCATCGAACCAATCTCTCTGGATGAGACGGGATGTGTGGCTTATATCGGACCGGAGCCGGCAGAGAATCGGAAAGAGGGAGGCGCCGGTGGAAGAAGCATCAGAACCATTGCCCTAAGAGCCGATATCGACGGACTGCCGGTGAAGGAGGAGACGAACTGTTCCTTTGCATCCTGCCATGAAGGAAAGATGCATGCCTGCGGTCATGACGGACACACCGCCGCTCTTCTGGGCGCGGCAAAAATACTAAAAAGTATGGAGGAATCTCTTCCGGTCCGGGTGAAACTGATCTTTCAGGCGTCGGAAGAGAATACAGAAGGAGCCAGGAGGCTCATCAGACTGGGAGTTCTGGAGGATGTGGATGAGATCTTTGGTCTCCATCTGTTCTCTGAAATTCCTGCAGGTATTATTTCTGTGGAGGAAGGACCCAGGATGGCCCAGACTGACCGGTTCATGATAAAGTTTACAGGGAAAGGAGGACATGCAGCCAAGCCGCACCTGTCGGTGGATGCCACTGTGATGGCTGCTGCATTTGTTCTTGATCTTCAGACTCTGGTATCCAGGGAAACAGACCCCACAGAAGGAGCTGTAGCAACCATTGGTTCTCTCCATTCCGGTAATCAGTATAATGTCATCTCCGAAGAAGCCATCCTGGAAGGAACCTGCCGTTCTTATTCCAGGCAGGTTTCTGAAAAACTGGAAGAAGGAATCCGCAGGAAGGCGAACAGTGTCGCCTTATCTTACCGGGGTAAAGCGGAGGTGGAATATACCGGTACCTGTCATCCGCCGGTCTTCAATGACAAAGAACTGACCGAACGGATTGCCGGGACTGCCCGGGAAGTGATTGAGAAAGAGAAATTTCAACCGGTCAAACCATTGATGGGGGGAGAGGACTTCTCCTGGTACCAGATCAAGGTCCCGGGTACCTTTGCCTTAGTAGGCTGTGGAAAACCGGGGGAACCGGTTTATCAAAATCATAACGGAAGATTTGCCATCTATGAGCCGGTTCTTCTGGATGCGGTGTTACTGCATCTATGTGCAGTCTTCTCATGCTTTAAATGAACAAGTATTTCCGGACATCAAAAAGGGCAGGTAACTGCCCTTTTTTGATGTCATTTTTGTTATTCTCCGGTCTGATTGCTGCCGATATAATGCAGGCACATCATGGTAAGATCATCGAATTGTGGAGCATCTCCTACAAATTCGGACACGGATTCTTTCATATGTTCCAGGATCTCTCTTGAGCTTCCGTCTTTATATTTATTCAGAGTTTCCACTGTTCGTTCCAGTCCAAAGAATTCATTCTCTGCATTGGAGGCTTCCGGTACTCCGTCTGTATAGACAAACAGTTTTGCACCCGGTTTCAACCGGAGTTCGTATTCTATGTAGAACATATCCGGCATGGTGCCAAGGACAAAGCCATGCTTGTCTTTGATGATTTTGAAGGAACTGCCTGCCTGCATGAGGATTGGGAATTCATGACCGGCGTTGGCAGCGGTAAGGACTCCACTCTCAAGATCCAGTATTCCAAGCCACACAGTGACGAACATATCCTCCATATTGTTTGTGGTAAGACCATTGTTTGCAGCCTCCAGGACTTCCCTGGGGGATTTGCCCATCTTGGCATGGCTGCTGATGATCATTTTGGATGACATCATGAACAATGCAGCAGGGATACCTTTATCCGATACATCCGCGATTACCATACCCAGGTGATTGTCATCCACCATGAAGAAATCATAGAAGTCGCCGCCGACTTCTTTCGCGGGAGTCATGGAAGCGTAGATATCGAACTCTTTCCGGTCAGGAAATGCCGGGAAGATGCTGGGAAGTGCTCCGGCCTGGATGCTGGTCGCCATATTCAGCTCTTCCGCAATTCTTTCCTCTTCTTTCTTTTTCTCTAGTTTTCTTACT
>CAMNGO010000143.1 GCA_946538445.1 uncultured Lachnospiraceae bacterium | reverse complement strand
GGTTTTTGCCAGTATGGGTTCCGTGGGAAGAGTGATCGGAATATTGTTCTTCTTTATGGTGCTCTTTGCGGCACTGACCAGCTCGGTTTCTATCATGGAAGCCATTGTATCCAGTTTTATGGATGAGTTTTCCCTCTCCAGAACCAAGGCTTCCTGGATGGAATTCGCCATTGCCGGAATAGTGGGTACCATTGTCTGCCTTGGCTACAATGTTTTGTTTTTCACGATCAAACTGCCCAACGGGAGTGAAGGTCAGATCCTGGATCTGTTGGATTACATCAGTAACAGTCTGCTGATGCCTATCTGCTCCATTCTCACCTGCATCCTGATCGGCTGGGTGGTTGGTCCCTCTTATGTCACGGAAGAGATCAGCAAGAACGGAGAATCTGTCTATCGACAGAGCATACTTACGATCATGATAAAATATATCGCTCCTTTCATGTTGACTATCCTCTTCTTACAGTCCATGGGACTTTTGAAAGGACTCTGATTTTTGCTATGACTTTCTTTACACGTTTTTATCTTGACACCGAAAAAGATATGGTTGTGAATCTCTATCGGGATCTGGACCGGATTTACTATGAACTGGAGACTCCAAATCATCATTCCGGCAACCTGATTCGCAATCTGGCCAGGCTCTGTCAGCTTCCTCTGTCAGAAAATGAGAAAGGACTGCTGGTGATCAAAGGGGAAATCCCCTGTTATATCGATGTAAATAATAAGGAAGTCTATATATTCCGTCTTGGAAATATTAAACTTGCCAATATCTATCCGGATGGGAGAGTGGAGATGAAAGCAGCACTTCCTGCCATCTCCAAAACGTTGATGAGCCAGACCAGAGATTACCGGATGGATATCTCCAAGACCATATTTAAAACCTATATTCCGAGGGAATTCAAGTTCCACAGTGATCTGCATACGCATATGAACGGGAACCTGTCCCCGGATATTCTGATCGCTCTGGGTATCTATCATCAGCTTCGTTATCCCTTGTATTATGTCAGGAAACTGGATCTGAAGCTGACGGAGGATCAGTGGAAGTGCTTGAACCGGCAGAGGGAGAAAGTGGCCAGACAATTCCGTAATTCCGACCTGAAAGGAAAATATCTGGATCGCAGGATCAATGACAATACTTTTATAAACTTTGCCGATCTGATATTGAAAAATCTGGATAATGCCAATGAAAATATAAAGAAGATCAGGACTTCCCTGGTAATCATGAAAGACGGGCAGGCTGTTTTTACCAACCTGGAGAAGGTCTATCTCTACCGATATGTCTTCACAAAAGGTCATGAAAGTGACAGGAAGATACCTCTGACGGGGATCCAGGGAATCCCGGACCTGGAAGTAAGGGCGGCTCTAAGACAGATGTTAAAAGATGGAGAGAATCCGGATTACCATAACAATTCTGTGTTTATGGATGATCTGTTGTGGATTGCCCGTAGTTATCAGAAGCAGGGTGTTTATTATGCCGAGATCAGCGATACTACCCTGGTCAAGAAATATGAGTCCCTTCACATGCTGAACGAAGTGCATGAGATCATGCCAAAGATCTACCGGGAGACCGGGGTCATGATACGTTTTCTTGCAGCCATGCGAAGAATCCCCCTGACCATTGTGAAGGATCAGATCACACCGGACAATTACCTGGTGGAGAATCTGAAAGTGCTTCAGGCGGTTGCTTTGGACCCTTATGTGGCAGGGTGTGACTTTGTGGGGGAAGAGATCAATGACATTATCACTTTAAAACCGGTTATTCGCGAGATCGTTAAGATTGCTGCCGGGATCCCCGGCTTTGTCATAAGAATCCATGCCGGAGAGAATGACAGTCAGAAAGACAATATCGCCCACAGTATCGAGTGCGTCTATGATTCTTTACAGGATGGCCAGAAGATGCCCATCGTCAGATTGGGTCACGGTCTTTATACCTACAGTTTTCGTTCTGCAAAAGGCCGGAAGGTGCTGGAAGATCTGAAAAAATATAATATCACTCTTGAATTCCAGCTGACTTCCAACGTCCGGCTGAACAATCTGAATGCCCTGAAAAATCATCCCTTGCGACAGTATATACGGGCCGGCATTCCTTGTGTCCAGGGGACAGACGGAGCCGCTTTATACGGTACCGACTCCATCGATGAGCAGCTGGCACTTGGAATTATGCTTAATCTTACGCCGGAAGACCTGATGTGGATGAAGAAGACGGAAACCAGGATCATCGAGGCGGGAAGAATCAACTATTCCGAAAAGAAGCGTCATTTTGAGCAGATGCTTTCCGGTAAGAGCCTGGAACATGTGCTTTTAAAAAAGATGGAAGAGAGCGAAGTGGATCCGGTGCTGAAACTGAACCGCAGCCACAAAGCGGATGCCCACTCCGTACTCAAAAACCGGATTCGCGAATTACCCTGGAACCGGATGCCGGTTATTCTCATGGGTGGAAGCTTTAATACCCAGAGACGTCCCACCAGGGTATTGGATGAGGCATCCCGGGAGATTGACCGTCTGCTCAGACAGTTGGATCCGGAGGAATTTTTCTTCGTTATCGGTCATAAAATGAGCGGTTATGAGAAATACCTGGTGGAACAAAACCGCCTTCTTTCCAATCCATTTAAAATATTTGCCTTTGTTCCTTCGCTGGTTTCCAGAGAGGAGAAGAATCGTCTGTTGGAATCGGACGTACATATCCGTGTGTCCACAGAAAGTGAGGGAATGGGAATCTATAAAAGCTTTAATTATGAGATCTTTGAAAGACGTCCTTCCATCCTGATCGGCTTTGACGGCAACTCGGCCGGGATAAATCTGATCCAGGAAGCGAAAAACGGAAAAGGACATGCCGGGATCTATGTGTGGGATAAATGTCTTGCCCTGCGTCAGAAGGCAGAATCCCTGGAAGGATATGTCACTTTCTTCGGGGAGGACAACCCCCTGTCGATCATATTATAAGGAGGTAGTTAACATGTTGGAAATCGGAACAAAAGCTCCGGATTTTACTCTGCCGGATCAGAACGGAACAAACCATAGCCTGTCAGATTATCTGGGCAAGAAAGTGATACTGTATTTTTATCCCAGGGATAACACAGCAGGCTGTACCAAGCAGGCCTGCGGATTTGGAGATCTCTATCCTCAATTCGAAGAGAAGGGTGCTGTGGTAGTGGGAATCAGCAAGGATTCTGTCGCCTCCCACAAGAAATTCGAAGAGAAATACGGACTTCCCTTCACCCTGTTATCCGATACCGAAAAAACCGCCATCCAGGCATATGATGTCTGGAAGGAGAAGAAAAACTATGGAAAAGTATCCATGGGTGTGGTGAGAACCACCTATCTGATTGATGAGAAAGGTATCATCATCAAAGCCTTCGGTAAAGTGAAGGCAGCGGACAATCCGCAGCAGATGCTCGATGAATTATAAAAAACATATAGTGTATTCCATTCTTTTGTGATAGAATATACTGTACTGCATATAGAATATAAAAGTAATATCTAAAGAACAGGAGTTGAGATTATGAAACTTGATCTTTATATGTTCCCAAGCTGTCCTTATTGCAGAAGAGTCATGGCAGTGATGGACTCCCAGGGCAGAAAGGATATCACCCTGCATAATATCCATGCCAATGAGCAGGACCGGCAGACCCTGATAAGGGTGGGCGGAAAAGAACAGGTTCCCTGCCTTTTTATCGATGGAACTCCCATGTATGAGAGTCAGGATATCATAGACTGGCTGGTGCACCACCCCTGATATGTTAAGATATTATGCAGATTAACAATTAGTGAAAAGCTTAGAAGGAGTAGTTAAATGGAAGCAACAGAGTATTTAAGTGTATATCGCCATTCCCTGGCTCATGTCCTTGTCAAGGCGATCATTGAGATATACGGCAAGGAGGTTCAGTACGCCATCGGACCTCAGATTGATGACGGCGCATATTATGATTTTGTATTGCCGGAAGGAACCAAATTATCCGATGCAGATTTCAAGACGATCGAAGATAAGATGAGAGAAATCATCAAGCGCCGGGAAGCATGGACCAGAGTGGAAGTGTCCAAGGATGAGGCGCTGGAGATCTTCCGGGATCAGAAGTTTAAAAAGGAACTGATCCAGGATCTCCCGGATGATGAGATCATTACTATCTATAAGACAGGGGATGACTTTGTGGATCTTTGCAGAGGACCTCATGTGGAGAATTCTCAGGAATTGATGAAATCCGCTTATAAAGTGCATTCCACCTCCATGGCCTATTGGCGCGGGGATGAGAAAAGAGACCGCCTGCAGCGTGTATATTTTTATGCCTTCCCCAACAAGGATGAGCTGAAGAAACACATGCAGATGATCCAGGAAGCCAGAGAGCGGGATCACAAAAAGATCGGTGCAGCTCAGGATCTTTTCATGTTCAGTGACTCTGCCCCCGGTATGCCATACTGGCTCCCCCGTGGCTGGACTCTGTACCAGGAACTTCTGAAATACTCCAGAGAGATCCAGAAAGAGCACGGCTATCAGGAGATTTCCGCACCTCTGATCAACAATAAAAAACTCTGGCTGATCAGTGGCCACTGGGCTCATTATCTGAATAATATGTTTATCGTCCCGGGTGTGGAAGGCCATGTGCAGGCAGATGCCGAAATCGATGAGGTACTGGAGAATCTCTCCGATTCCCCGGATCAGACCAAGGCAGTGAAGATCAACGCCGGTTCTGTAATCTATAATAGGGAGAATATCGATACCATGGCTGCAAAGCCCATGAACTGTCCTAACGCCATGACGGCCTACAAGAGGACCAACCACTCTTACAAGGAACTTCCCCTTCGCTACAGTGAGTACGATGTACTTCACCGTAAAGAGAAATCCGGACAGATGAACGGACTTTTCCGTGTGCAGGAATTCCGTCAGGACGATGACCATACATTTGTGATGGAATCTCAGATCAAAGATGAAATCGCTGATATCATCTCCATCGCTGATGAGATCTACGGTACTTTTGGTGTGACCTACAAGGCAGAATTATCCACAAGACCGGATGATTTCATGGGTGAGATCGAAGTTTGGGACCGTGCGGAAGCAGGTCTGAAAGAGATCCTCGATGAGAAATACGGTGAGGGCGGTTATGAGATCAATGAAGGCGACGGAGCATTCTACGGACCGAAGATCGACCTTCAGATTAAGGATGCTCTTGGAAGAGAGTGGCAGTGTGGAACCATCCAGCTGGATTTCCAGCTTCCGCATAACTTCGGCCTGACCTACCAGAGCCAGGACGGCACCTTAAAGCAGCCGGTCGTCATCCACAGAGCCCTGTTCGGTTCCCTGGAGCGCTTCATCGGCATCCTGATCGAGAACTACAAGGGCGCGTTCCCCTTCTGGCTCTCCCCGTATCAGGTCGGCGTGGTGCCCATCCGCACGGAGCACAACGAGTACGCCCGTCAGATCGTGGAGAAGCTGGAGGATATGTTCATCCGCACCGAGGTCGACTACGCGGACAAGAACATGAACGAGAAGATCAAGGCCTACAAGGTGATGAAGGATCCCTATATCGTCGTTGTCGGCGACAAGGAAGCGGAGAAC
>CAMNGO010000142.1 GCA_946538445.1 uncultured Lachnospiraceae bacterium | reverse complement strand
GACTGATGTCATAAGGAATACGAAAAAAAGGACAGCGCAAGCTGTCCTTTTTTGGAGAAGGTATTTTTGTTACTTGTTGGGCGTAGCAAAAACTATATAATGTATTGGGGGTACGCCATTATAATAGCACTGTTCCCGCGGAAAGTGTGCATAAAGATTCTGAAAGTCATTTCATTAATTTGTGCATTATTTATCAAAGAGTGCTTCAAATTCATCCCGGTTAATCTTCTCTTTCTCCAGAAGCAGGTTGGCGCAGGCATGAAGCACATCGATATGTTCTTCGATGATCCTCCTGGCATCGCGATAGCAATCATCCACGATTTTTTTCACTTCCTCATCGATCAGCTTGGCCACATCTTCCCCGTAAGTCCGTGCATGCCCCAGATCCTTGCCCAGGAACACTTCTTCACTGTCCTGTTCATAATTGAGGAATCCGATCTTCTCGGACATACCATACTGGGTCACCATGGCTCTCGCTGTGGAAGTCACGCCCTTGATATCCTGGGAAGCACCGGTAGTCACATCATCAAAGATCAGCTCCTCGGCGATCCTTCCTCCCATTCCTACCTTGATATCCTGGATCATCTTACCTTTGGTATTAAACACATTGTCGTTATCCGGAAGGGGCATGGTATATCCTGCGGCACCAACACCTGTGGGTATGATGGAGACGGTGTAGACCGGACCCACGTCCGGAAGGACATGGAACAAAATGGCATGGCCGGCCTCATGGTAGGCCGTGATCCTTCTCTCCTTCTCAGGGATCAGCCTGGATTTTTTCTCAGTGCCCACTCCCACCTTGATAAAGGATTTCTGAATATCCTCCATGGAGATACATCTGTTGTTCTCTCTGGCAGCATGGATGGCAGACTCATTGATCAGATTCTCCAGGTCCGCGCCGGTAAAACCGGGGGTCGTTCTTGCGATCTGATGGAGATCCACACTCTCATCCAGCCTTTTTCCTTTGGTATGTACGCGGAGTATTTCCTCCCTCCCCTTGACATCCGGTCGGCCCACCGCAACTTTACGGTCAAAACGTCCCGGTCGGAGAATGGCGGGATCAAGGATATCAACACGGTTGGTGGCTGCTATGACGATGATTCCCTCATTGACCCCGAAACCATCCATCTCAACAAGCAGCTGATTCAAGGTCTGTTCTCTCTCATCATGGCCTCCGCCCAGACCGGTTCCACGTCTGCGGGCAACCGCATCGATCTCATCGATGAAGACGATGCAGGGCGTATTCTTCTTTGCCTGTTCAAAAAGGTCCCGGACACGGGATGCGCCAACACCCACGAACATCTCAACAAAATCCGATCCGGATATACTGAAAAAGGGTACTCCGGCTTCCCCGGCAATCGCTTTGGCAAGGAGAGTTTTACCTGTTCCGGGAGGTCCCACCAGGATGACTCCCTTGGGAATGCGGGCACCGAGTTCCACGTATTTCCCCGGATTCTTGAGGAAATCAACGATCTCCTCCAGTTCCTCTTTTTCTTCCCGGAGACCTGCCACGTTATCAAAGCCGATTTTCATGCTTTCCGGCTCGATCACCTGGGCACGGCTTTTCCCGAAATTACTCATCTTTCCCCCGTCACCGCCCATGGAGCGATTCAGCATCATGGTCATGAAGATCATGACCAGAATCATTCCCAGGCAGATGGGGATTACATTGTTCAACAGATTGCTGCTGTGTTTCACGTCCAGAAGGGCATATTCTTTGCCGGCTTTCTCCAGCTTGTCCATGACCGTATTTACATCGGCCACATTGAAGGTATAGGATTTCTTCTTATCCTCCTTCAGAGTAACTGTCACGGAGCCGGTGGGAACTTCCTCATTTTGGGAAATATAGATGCTGTTCACATTTCCCGCATTCAGGTCTTTATAGAACTGGGTGCTTGTATAAGCATCATCCGCCATGGCGAGGCGGTCGGAAAAATACCCTGATACAAAATAGAATAAAACCACCAGCAAAATTAATGTTATCAGGCTTCTATAACTCCTGTTCAATGTTTTCTCCTCTCATTTTCTGTTCATTCGGTATCGTCTTTATCCAGCTCCACGACACCGATATAAGGAAGGTTTCTGTATTTCTGAGCATAATCCAGACCATACCCGACCACAAATTCATCCGGAATGTCAAATCCGAGGTAGGAAATCTCCACCTCTTTCTGTCTTCTGTCCGGCTTGTTCAAAAGCGCACATAACTTCAGGCTGCTTGGTTTACGCGCATGAAGCACCGGGATGAGATAATGTAAGGTATTGCCGGTATCAATGATGTCTTCCACAATGAGAACTTCTTTATCCTCCAGGCTTTCATCCAGGTCCTTTTTAATCCGGACGATTCCGGAACTTGTGGTGCTGTTCTCATAAGAAGATACCTGCATAAAGTCGATGGATACCGGAATGCTGATACGTTTGGCCAGCTCACAGGCGAAGAAGGCTCCTCCTTTGAGGATGCAGATCAGGTGAATCTGTTTTCCGGCATAGTCCCTGCTGATCTGTTCTCCCAATTCCTTGATCTTCTTATTTACCGTATCTTCTGAAATTAATACACTGATTTTTTCACTCATATCTTTGTTTACCTCCATCTTTTTTACTGTAAGTGACACGGAGAACCTGCTCAGTCTTGTCCGTAACCTTATAAGCTTCGCTGATCCGACCTCCACTTATCCATAAAATGTGATTATCTTCCGCCAGGAGAAATACCTTATCCCGTTCTGTCACGGGAATCTTCTGATCGATAAAATATCTTCTCAATAATTTCTTTCTTCCCAGCTGATCTATCACAAGATAATCTCCATGTTTTCTTGTTCGTAAGAAAAGCTCGTTCTTAATTCTATCATAATTAAAGTATTTGACACAATCGTTTTTCCATTTTTCACACTGTTCCGGTGGAATCAGCTCAAACTCATACTCTTCTTCTCCCAATGCCATGGTGATCTTCCGGCCTTTCTCCAGTTTTTTCTTATCCACCCTGTAGGCAGTTACAGGTTCTTCCCCGCAGCAAAGATCCGGTTCCTGGACAGGATAAGTGCCCGTATGCACGTACAGATGATCCGGCTCCAGGACCACCTTGATCCCATGGGGCAAATCAAGCCTTTTTCCGGGAGTTTTCCCCAGCAGATTCTGCACCAGCTCCACATGGGCGGATGTAAGATCCCTTCTCTTTCCGGCGACATCGAAGAGCAACCTGCGAATAAGCTCCTTCTGGGAAAAAGTATCACATTCTTCTTTTATAAATGGCAGAGAAACTCTTATTCCCGCCTGGTCTGCTTTTTTCACCCTTTCATAAATCCGGTCGAAATGAGTCTTTATGAACTCATTCTGCTCCCACATCTGTCCGGCCAGACTCACCATATGCCTGGCAGACCGGGGATTCAGTTCACACAGCCTGGGCATGATGTACCGGCGGATATAGTTTCTGGAGTAATCGGTCTGGTCATTGCTGCTGTCTTCCACATAGTCCTGTGACAGTTCGGTAAGCATCTGACGTATCTCCTCTTTTTCGAGACACAAAAGGGGCCTGATGACCTCTCCGTTAACCGGGAGTATCCCGGTCAGGCCTTCCGGTCCGGTACCACGGCTCATCCGGAAGATCATGGTCTCAGCCAGGTCATCCTCATGATGGGCCAGAGCGATCTTATTGCAACCTGTCTCTTTCGCACATTCCGAAAAACACCGGTATCGGAGGATCCTTCCGGCTTCCTCCAGAGAGCATTTGTTTTGTCTGGCATAGGCTCCCACATCTTCCCGGTACACATGGCAGGGGATCATCCATCTGTCACAGAATACACGGACAAAAGCCTCGTCCCTGAGAGCTTCGGCGCCCCGGAGCTGATGGTTCACGTGGACGGCAAACAGAGAAATCTCATGCCTTTGCACAAGCGTGATGAGATACCTGGCAAGCAGGATGGAATCCGCCCCGCCGGATAAACCCAGCAGGATCCTGTCCCCTTTCTCTATCATCTTATGGTATTTTGAAAAGTCCTCTATCTTTGTCCACATGGAAACGGTACTCCTAACAAATGCATTGCATTTTCCGGTCCTGACAGATCCGGTAAAAAAGAAAAACCGCAGATCAATTCTGCGGTTATGGTCAGTAGCGGGAACTGGATTCGAACCAGCGACACTACGGGTATGAACCGTATGCTCTAGCCAACTGAGCTATCCCGCCGCACTCACGAAGTCTAATATAACATCAGTTCTTTTTTTTGTCAAGGCAAGATTGTAACAGAAACTACTCTTCTTCCTGATCCACGTCCTTGGATTGTCTTAAGATATACTCCCCTTTTTTCACCATGCCCAGACGCTCCCTGGCCATTTTCTCAATGTATTCATCGGAGTTTACATTCTCCATCTCTTCCTCCAGCTGCCGGTTGGTGTCCTTCAGGTTCTTTATCTCCGTGGATAACTCATTGATCGTCTCCTGATAGCTGGACACCCTCTGCTCGATCTTATAAAATCCAACGGCCATCCCCGCAAAGATTATGATGGTGAAAGCCCAGATGATAGCCGATCTGGAGGTAAGGAATCTTCTTTTGAATCTCTGATTAAACTGTCTGCTGTTCTTTTTCTTCCTTCTTCCGTTAAAGCTCATCTTACACCTGCCTGATCAATGATTAACAATCGATTTCCAATAATGATTCTCCGAATATTTTAGTATCTCCGGGAGGTTTTTTCAATGAATTTCAGTATTTTTTTCAAATTTTTTCCGAATTATTTCTAACTATTACCTAACTGTGAAGATAATGTTAAAGAAATACATAAATAACCTTTGAAATGCGTCAAAATACCTTGACAAATACTATGGAAACCTATATAAATATTAAAGATGCTTTAATTATGAAAAGGCGTTATAATGAACTGTATTTTGGAGGAATGGTTATGAATAAAACAGAATTAGTTGCAGCAATTGCAGAAAAGACAGCTTTATCAAAAAAAGATGCCGATTCCGCTTTAAAGGCATTTATCGAGGTTGTTGGCGATGAACTCGGCAAAGGCGAGAAGGTTCAGCTTGCAGGCTTTGGTACATTTGAAGTAAGCGAGAGAGCAGAGCGTGAAGGTATCAACCCGAGAACAAAAGAAACTATCACAATCCCCGCTTCCAAGGCTCCGAAATTTAAAGCTATGAAGGCTTTAAAGGAAAAAGTTAACAACTAATATATAAGATATAAACTAAGATTATCTGGGTCACTCCTTACTATGACATAAGGCAGTGACCCTTTTATGTGATATAGGGAGAAGCAACATGCGTTTAGATAAATTTCTGAAAGTCTCCAGACTGATCAAGAGGAGAACTGTAGCGAACGAGGCCTGCGATGCCGGACGTGTTATGGTCAACGGCAAGGTAGCCAAAGCCAGCCAGAACGTGAAGACCGGGGATGTGCTGGAGATCGCTTTTGGCACAAAAACCGTCAAAGCTGAGATCCTGGAGGTAAAAGACACTGCCCGGAAAGAAGAATCCAAGGAATTATTCCGTTATCTGTGAGGTTCCCGAAAATACTATCGGGATAATTATTTATATGATATAATAAATATGTTGTGACAAAACCAGTCCACTGAAACCCTGGAGAAAAATCAAAAAA
>CAMNGO010000141.1 GCA_946538445.1 uncultured Lachnospiraceae bacterium | reverse complement strand
TCTGTATGGAGAAGACAAATATGAGATATGTCACTCCGAATGATATAGGGGAACCTGTGGATTTTGTATCCATTGATGTATCTTTTATCTCCCTGTCCAAATTGCTGGTCCCTGTGAGAGATTGTCTGAAAGACCAGGGACAGGTGGTCTGTCTGATCAAGCCACAGTTTGAAGCCGGCAAAGAGAAAGTAGGAAAAAAAGGAGTTGTCAGAGATACAAAAGTACATGAGGAAGTGATCTGCCAGGTGATGGATTTTGCATCATCCATCGGTTTTTCCCTGCAGAATCTTGATTATTCTCCCATCAAGGGCCCGGAAGGAAACATCGAGTACCTGCTCCATCTGAAGAAAAGCCCGGAACCGGATGCCGTGGACAAAACCCTGGTTCCGGCAGTGGTAGATGCCTCCCATGAAGCTTTATCTCACAAAGAAAGCCTATGAAACAATTTTTGATCATCACAAATAAAGAGAAAGATATGGATTCCATCGTCACCAACCAGATTCGCATGTATCTGGAGGAACGTGGAGCACTTTGCTATTGTTTCAAAGACTATTCCAAGGATAAATCCAAGACATTTGATGTTCCGGAAGGAACCGAATGTATCCTGGTGATTGGCGGGGACGGTACCATATTAAATGCTGCCACCAAAGTCATCGGGATGAACATTCCCCTTCTTGGTATCAATCTGGGAACATTGGGTTTTTTGGCCGAAGTAACTGTCAATGACATCAACGAGACACTGGAGCATCTTCTGGAAGATGATTATCAGATTGAGCATCGCACCATGATCGCATGCGAAGTCCTGCGGGGCGGGGAGAAGATTGAATCCTACACCGCACTTAACGATATCGTCATATCCAAAAGCAGCTATTCCAATGTGGTGGGATTGAATGTCCGGATCAACGAGACAGACATAGAAAGTTATTATGCCGATGGTGTAATCATCTGTACTCCCACAGGATCCACCGCCTACAATCTTTCTGCCGGAGGACCCATCCTCAATCCCACATGTAAGAATTTTGTACTCACACCTATCTGTCCCCATTCCCTGACTACACGAAGTGTGGTTATGGCTAAGGAAGATATTATTAAGATTCGTATCATGGCTCCATCTGCCGGGAGAGATACTTTGCAGTCCATGGTGGTTTACGATGGACGAAAGGGCGTGGATCTCTACCCGGAAGACGAGATCCGGATATTTAAAGCTCAGGCAGTAACTCCTTTCATCAAGACGAGAAAGATGAGTTTTGCCAAGATATTAAAAGAAAAAATGCGTTAATCGAGGTTGTAACATGAAGAAGAAACGTCAGGCTGTGATTTTAGAATTAATCAAGAACAATGATATAGAAACCCAGGAAGAGTTGGCGCGTATGCTGGCCCAGGAGGGTTTTGCCACCACCCAGGGGACAATCTCAAGAGATATCCGGGAATTAAAGCTGACCAAGATCAGCGGGGCCGATAA
Organism: uncultured Lachnospiraceae bacterium; assembly: GCA_946538445.1. GTDB lineage: Bacteria > Bacillota > Clostridia > Lachnospirales > Lachnospiraceae > Anaerobutyricum. The sequence goes on along the minus strand of CAMNGO010000141.1, from coordinate 4,141 downwards.
AAAACAGAAATACGCCCCCCTGACAGTGGATAATCCACAGGTATCCGACAAGTACAAGAGAGTTCTATCGGAAGGTATCGTGTCCATGGATTATGCCCAGAATATCCTTGTGATCAAAACGGTATCCGGTATGGCCATGGCGTGTGCCGCTGCCCTGGATTCTATTTCCATCAAAGGAATCTTAGGAAGTATTGCCGGGGATGATACCATTATGTGCGTGGTAAGAGAAGCAGATATGGTAGAAACGGTGATAGGAGGTATCAACGAAATCATCTCATAGAAGTAGGAGGAATCCATGCTGATCAACTTACATGTCAGAAATCTTGCCCTGATTGAGGAAGCAGATGTTGATTTTCATGATCATCTGAATATACTGACCGGAGAAACCGGAGCCGGAAAATCGATCCTGATCGGGTCGATACAGTCCGCCCTGGGAAGTAAAATACCGAAAGAAATGATTCGCACCGGATGTGACAGTGCTTCCATCGAACTGATCTTTCATTCCGAGAGCCAGGCAGTGAAGAAAAAGATGGAGGAATACGAGATACCCTATGAGGACGGTGAGATCATTCTCACCAGAAGGATCACCAACCAGAGAGTTATCAATAAGATTAACGACTGCAGCATCACGGTATCAAGGCTTAAGGAGCTGGCACCGCTCCTGCTGGACTTAAGCGGTCAGCATGAGAATCAGCTCCTGTTACGTCCTTCCAACCATATGGCTATCCTCGATGCTTATGATAAGGAGAATATCCTCCCTCTGAAGGAACATGTCTTCGAGCTCTATCAGGAATTCAAAGAGGTCTCCTCCCGACTGGAAGAAGAATCCATGGGAGAGGATCAGAGGCTTCGTGAGATGGAATTTCTCCAATATGAGATCAAGGAGATCCGTGAGGCCGGCTTAAAGCCTCGTGAAGACGAAGATCTGGAGACAGAATTCCAGAGAATCAGCCATGCCAGGGAGATTCTTGCCCTGTGCGCTTCCGCTTACCGGATGACCGGAGAAGGGCAGCAGAATGCTTCCACTCTGGTGGGTTATGCTTTCCGGGATCTGTTGGACGCCGCAGCTTATGATGACAGGATGGATTCCCTCACAGAGCAGCTGGGAACCATCGATTCACTGCTGGGGGATTTCAACCGGGAACTGTCTTCTTACATGAGTTCTATGGAGTTTGATGAGGAGACTTTCCATGAGATTGAAGAACGTCTCAATCTGATCAATCATCTGAAATCCAAGTATGGAGAATCACTGGACAAAATATCCCTCTATCTGGAAAAATCTATGGCTGGCTATGAGAAATTGTCCCACTATGAAGAGTATCTTGCAGAACTCACCCGGAAGAAAGACAATCTGCAGAATAAACTCCACCAGGCATGCCAGGAGCTTACCCGGCTCAGACAAACCGCTGCCGGACCTTTGTCCGAGAAGATAAAAGCAGCCTTGCTTGATCTGAACTTTGAGGATGTAAGATTTGAGATATCCATACAAAACAAGGACCAGGCCGGGCCGGATGGTCAGGACCAGGTATGTTTTCTGATCTCCACCAATCCGGGCATACCCATGGGACCCCTTCAGGAGATTGCTTCCGGAGGAGAGTTGTCCAGGATCATGCTTGCCATCAAATCCATCCTGGCTGATGAAGAGCAGATTGAAACTCTGATCTTCGATGAGATCGATGCCGGAATCAGCGGGAGGACTGCCCAGAAGGTGTCAGAACGGCTGAAAGAGATCGCCGGAGGACGTCAGGTGATCGCCATCACTCATCTGCCACAGATCGCTGCCATGGCTGACTCTCATTATCTCATCGAGAAGAGCAGTGACATGAATTCCACCATAAGCAATATTACTCTGTTAGATTACGAAGAATCGGTTCAGGAACTGGCCCGGATGCTGGGCGGTGCAAAAATAACAGAGACCGTCATAGAGAACGCGAGAGAAATGAAGGAATTTGCGTTGACTTCCCATTAAGTTTCCGCATTGCTAACCTTTTATTTATATAGTATAATTAGATAAAGTGTTAAAACAATCAAGGAATGTACCTGATGATTTTAGTTATTTCTTACAAAAAGAAAGGAGATTACTATGGGACTTATTCAAGCGGCTGTAGGAGCTTTACACGGAACACTGGCAGACCAGTGGAAAGAGTATTTTTACTGTGAATCAATGGATTCCGATGTTCTTGTAAAACGGGGTGTCAAGAAGAATGGCAGCCGGTTTTTCGAGGATAATGTAATCGCGGACGGTTCCAAGATTGCTGTTGCTGACGGTCAGTGTATGATCATCGTTGAGAATGGCAAGGTTATGGATGTCTGTGCTGAACCCGGTGCCTATATCTATGACACCAAGACTTCCCCCTCTGTGTTCGGTGGTAAATTCGTCGAGGGATTATCTGCTATAGCCAAGGAAACATGGAGACGTTTCCAGTTTGGTGGAGGCCCCGGCAAAGATCAGAGGATCTATTATTTTAATACCAAAGAAATCGTTGGTAATAAATACGGAACCGCCACACCGATTCCTTTCCGTATTGTAGATAAGAATATCGGCATGGATATGGATATCTCGGTTCGCTGCAATGGTGAGTTCTCTTATCGGATCGTGAACCCCATGTTGTTCTACACAAATGTGTGTGGCAATATCTCCAAGGATTACGAGCGGTCTGAGATCGATTCCCAGCTGAAATCCGAACTCCTCACCGCACTCCAGCCGGCTTTCGGAAAAATTGCCGAGACAGGTGTTCGTTACAGTATGCTTCCGAACCACACTACCGAGATCGCAGATGCGCTTAATGATAGCTTATCCAAGAAATGGATCGAGCTTCGCGGACTTGAGGTTGTATCTTTCGGCATCAACAGTGTCAGCATTCCGAAAGAAGACGAAGATATGATCAAGACAGCCCAGAAGAAGGCTATGATGAAGGATGCCGCCTATGCAACCGCTTCTCTGAAGGATGCAGCAGCAGAAGCCATGGTAGCTGCCGCTAACAATTCCGGCGGTGCCATGACCGGATTTATGGGAATGAACATGGCCGGTAATGTGGCAGGCAATATCTTTGGCCAGGATGCCGCTTCCCAGCCTCAGCAGACCACACAGCCAGCACAGCCGGCAGCGGGTGGATGGACCTGTTCCTGTGGTGCTGTTAACACCGGTAAGTTCTGCTCCGAATGTGGCAGCCCGAAACCGGTGGAAGAGACCTGGACCTGTTCCTGCGGCACTGTGAATAAAGGAAAATTCTGTTCCGAGTGTGGTGCCCGGAAACCGGAAGGTGCAGTAAAATGTGGCAACTGCGGATGGGTGTCCGATGACCCGGCTGCACATCCCAAGTTCTGTCCGGAATGCGGTACCCCGTTAAAATGATTTTAACTGATCAACCTGGTGTCTGGAAAGGAGTGGGGCCATGGGCCAAATGAAGGAATATAAATGTCCGAATTGTGGCGGCGCCATAGTGTTTGACACGAATTCTCAGAAGGCAAAATGTCCTTACTGTGATACAGAATTTGATATCAGTGTATTTGAACAGCTCTCCGAATTAGAAGCTGCTTCCTCCATCTCCTCCGACGAGCCGACCTGGGATACGGATGCCGGCACCCAGTGGGGAGAGACGGAAGAGGGGAGCATGAAGGTATTCTCCTGCAATGCCTGCGGGGGTGAGATCATCACCGACAATAATACCGCTGCACTAAGGTGTCCCTATTGTGATAATCCGGTCGTTTTTACCGGTAATCTGTCCGGCACGTTAAAGCCAAATTATATCATTCCATTCAAACTGGATAAAAAAGCAGCAAAAAAACGCTATGAAGAGCACATCAAAGGCAAGGCTTTATTGCCGCCTGTCTTCAAAGACCAGAACCACATCGATGAGATCAAAGGAGTTTATGTTCCTTTCTGGCTCTTTGACGGCAAGGCGGAGGGTGAAGCCAGATTTCGCGGAACCAGAGTACGCATGTGGGATGACTCCGAGTACACATACACGGAGACCAGATTCTACGAGATCCTGCGAGGCGGAGATATGGCCTTCGAGAAGATCCCTGTAGATGGTTCCACCCAGATGCCGGATGATCTGATGGAGTCCCTGGAACCCTATGATTACTCGGCGGCAGTGGATTTTAAGACCGCTTACCTTGCGGGCTATATGGCAGACAA
>CAMNGO010000140.1 GCA_946538445.1 uncultured Lachnospiraceae bacterium | reverse complement strand
CCAGAATCCTATCCTGCGACCCGTCTGTTTTTTTCTTTCCATATAACGATAGTTCTTCATCGGCAATCCCTCAATTTATAGAAAAACAGGGCAAGTAAAACCTACTCGCCCCTATCCTCTTGATATTATTTAACTAATTCTTTTACTTTAGCTTTCTTACCAATTCTGTCACGCAGATAGAAAAGTTTTGCTCTTCTTACTTTACCTCTTCTGACAACATCGATCTTAGTAACGATCGGGGAATGAAGCGGCCATGTCTTTTCAACACCAACACCGTTGGAGAACTTTCTTACTGTGAATGTCTCTTTTGCTCCACCATTCTGTCTCTTGATAACAGTTCCCTCGAAAACCTGGATTCTCTCACGGGTTCCCTCGATAACCTTTGCAGATACTCTTACGGTATCACCAACACGGAAGCTGTCAACTTCAGGCTTTAACTGCGCATCTTCGATGCTCTTAATAATATCTTTCATGTGTTACCTCCTATATAATGCCGGTGTTCTTAATACATATTTATAAAGATGATGTCAAATCAATCGTAACAGCGGACCACCTTTTTTACACAACTATTGAATGATAGCATATCTTGCAGAATGTTGCAAGGCTTTTTCATATTTTTATAGAAATGAATTCTAAGATTCTTCCACATAGCCTATGGATCTCAGATACTTGAGATCCTCTTTGGACAGGTCTGCCTCTTCCAGGAGGTCAGGCCTGCGTTCCAGAGTGCGTCTTAAGGATTGTTCCCTTCTCCACCGGTCCACATTTCCATGATGTCCGGAAAGAAGAACATCCGGTACTTTTTTCCCGTGAAATTCCACCGGTCTGGTATATTGCGGATATTCCAGAAGATTTCCGTAAAAAGATTCGAACTCTGCAGAGTCCTTATTATTAAGCACTCCGGGAACCAGCCGGGAGATGGCGTCTATCATTACCATAACGGGGAGTTCTCCCCCTGTAAGGACATAGTCCCCGATGGATACGTGATCCGTGACGATCTCTTCCAGCACTCTCTCATCCACACCTTCATAATGTCCACAGAGGAAAATCAGGTCCGATTCCCGGGCCAGTTCCTCCGCCATAGCCTGGTTGAACACAGACCCCTGAGGAGTCACATAGATCACTCTGGGCTTCGGTTCCATCTCCCTGGTCATATCTTCATAGGCCAGGTAGATGGGTTCAGCCTGCATAACCATACCAGCCCCTCCACCGTAGGGATAATCATCCACACGGGCGGACTTATTCTGGGCATAAGCCCGAATATCCACCGCATCCAGAGTGATCTGTCCGTTTTTCAGCGCCCTGCCGGTGATACTGTGATTCAGCCCTGATGTGATCATCTCAGGGAACAAAGTCAAAACATGAAAAATCATCGCTTTCACAATCCCTTCATCAGATGAACCAGAATAATTCTCTCTTCCATATCCACATTAAGGATGCATTCCTTGATCGCCGGAAGCAGGATACGTCCGCCGTCCGGCAGCTGAACCTCATAGACATCATTGGCTCCGGTCTCGATGACGTTTTCCAGAGTACCTAAGGTAATCCCGCTGTCATCCACGATGGTCATACCGATCAGATCAGCGATAAAATACTCATCCTCCTCCAGAGGAACCGCGTTCTCCCTGGTTACCATGATCGGGCAGCGTTTGTATTTCTCCACCTGGTTGATATCATCAAGGCCTTCAAATTTCACAAAGACAAACTGTTTAAAAAATTTACAATACTCGACCTTCAGAGGGATTTCTTCTTTCCCGGAGATGAGAATCACGTCCGAGAGGTCCATAAACCTGGCCTTATCATCCGTGGTGGGATATACTTTTACTTCCCCCTTAAGTCCGTGTGTTCCGGTGATGACACCGACCTGAAGTAAATCTTCCATGTCTGCTCCTTTTCTTAATTTATGATGAAATATAATGAATGCCCATGACGGACCGGCATCACGGGCATAACGTAGCAGGCAGCCTGCCATATCTATGGTGAGGCTGCCGGGTTTACTATTGAGCGATATCCACGATCACTTTTTTCTCTTCTTTGGAAGCAGCTGCCTTTACAACTGTGCGCATAGCTTTGGCAATACGTCCCTGTTTGCCGATCACTTTGCCCATATCTTCCGGAGCCACATGAAGTTCCAGAATGATGGAATGATCAGTCTCTTTCTCGGTCACAACTACTTCTTCCGGATGATCAACGAGAGATACTGCAATCACTTTTACTAGATCTTTCATCCCCTACCTCCGGATAATTATTTTTCGATCCCAGCGTTCTTTAACAGTCTTGCTACGGTATCAGTAGGCTGAGCTCCTTTTGCAAGCCACTCTTTCGCAACTTCTTCATCAATCTTTACAACAGCCGGCTCCTGGTTTGGGTCATAGAAACCGATCTCATCGATATTTCTTCCATCACGGGGAGATCTTGCATCCGCTACTACTACTCTATAGATTGGATTTTTCTTCTTGCCCATTCTTTTTAATCTCATTTTTACTGCCATATTATTTGCACCTCTTTCATAAAATATAATGTATAAGTCGCTTAGCATAGCGAAAGTACGTAGCTCCAAGCTGTGCGAAGGACTTAGTTGCCAATTATCATATGCTCTCTCAAGCTACTAAAACGGAAGTTTCATGCCACCGAAACCAAATGGATTGCCCCTGCGGCCTTTCTTACCCATGGAGCCGCTCATCTGCTTCATCATCTTTCTGGTCTGCTCAAACTGCTTACAGAGTTTGTTCACTTCCTGGATTGATACGCCGGCTCCTTTTGCAATGCGCTGTTTCCGGGATGTGTTCAGCAGGTTAGGGTTGGATCTCTCCTGGGGTGTCATGGAATAAATGATCGCTTCCAAATGCCCCATGGCGCTTTCGTCGATCTCCACATCTTTCATCTGGCTGCCGACACCCGGAATCATGGAGAGCAGGTCAGCGATTCCGCCCATGCTCTTGATCTGCTGCATCTGCGTCAGGAAATCATCGAAGCCGAACTCCGCCTTGCGAAGTTTCTTCTCAAGTTCCTTGGCGGACTCTTCATCCACGGCATTCTGGGCTTTCTCAATGAGTGTCAGTACATCACCCATACCCAGGATACGGCTTGTCATACGATCCGGATAAAATTGCTGAAGGTCTTCCAGCTTCTCTCCCATACCAATATACAGGATCGGTTTTCCGGTCACGGCACGGATGGAAAGGGCAGCACCGCCACGGGTATCACCATCCAGCTTGGTAAGGATGACACCGTCAATCCCGACCTTCTCTTCGAAAGTCTTGGCTACATTAACTGCATCCTGACCGGTCATGGCATCCACCACCAATATGGTCTGGGTTACATCCAGGTTTTCCTTGATGTTCTGAAGCTCCTCCATCATGGTCTCGTCGATATGAAGACGGCCTGCCGTATCCAGGATCACGATATTGTTCCCGTTCTCCCTGGCGTATTCCAGGGAAGCCTTGGCGATATCTACCGGATCTTTCTTATCTCCCATGGAGAATACCGGTACACCCTGCCTGGCACCATTGATCTCCAGCTGTTTGATGGCTGCCGGACGATACACGTCACATGCTACCAGCAATGGTTTCTTGCCTTTCTTCTTCAGCTGTCCCGCGATCTTGGCCGCAGTTGTGGTCTTACCGGCACCCTGCAGACCTGCCAGGAGGAAGATTGTAATCTCATTGCCCGGCTTGATCACAAGTTCCGTGGTCTCAGAACCCATGAGGCTCTCCATCTCTTCTTTCACGATTTTGATGACCATCTGCCCCGGATTCAGTCCCGTAAGAACATCCTGTCCCACGGCCCGTTCCGTGACGGTCTTGATGAAGGACTTAACCACACGGAAATTGACATCCGCTTCCAGCAAAGCTCTTTTTACTTCCTTCATCGCTTCCTTGACATCGGATTCTGTCAGGCGCCCCTTACTTCTAAGGTTCTTGAAGATGTTCTGTAATTTATCTGTAAGGCTTTCAAATGCCATATACAGCCTCCTTCATTAATACTCTTCCAGAATGTCCCCGGAAATCTTAGCGATCCTGGAAATCTTCTCTTCCAGTACCTCCTGGTCTTTACAACCTTTAAGGACCTCCGCACACTCCTGGATCTCTGCCACCATCTTCTTCACCTTCCTGTATCGGGAGAACAACTGCAGCCGGTTCTCATAGTCCCTCATGATCTTCTCACAGCGTCGGATCATATCATGAGCTCCCTGTCTGCTGATCCCCAGCAAACCGGCCATCTCAGTGACAGATAAGTCATTCTGGATATATTCGCTATATACTTTCTTCTGATGTTCAGTCAACAGTTCCCCATAAAAGTCAAACAGCATCGACTTTTCTACTATACTGTCCACGTTTTTCTCACCTCGTGTAAAGGATTTTTACTTTACCGAAGGCCATTATATAGGATGGGGAACCCTTTGTCAAGTAAAAATACTTGAAATATTATAAAGGATCGTCCCCGGCAGTTTCTTCCGCTTCTTTTGCTCCTTCTTCCAGGATATCCTCTATCCTCTTCTTCTGACTGGAGGAGAGGATACGAAGAATGACCATATACCCGTAGATAAAGACGGGAACAACGATCATGGCAAAAAGGGAAGCCATAAAATAAGGACTTCCTGTCAAAGCAAAATATAAGGTCATAACTACCAGACCCAGCAGAGCTGCCACTCCAAGGATTGCCAGAATTCTCTGTAATAATCTCATCAAACCTCTCCTTCCCTGTTGCGAAGGCGCATCAGGCGCTCTCCAATCTCTTTCTCATAGCCGTTCTCTGATGGTTCATAGAAACGCTCTCCCACCATCTCATCCGGAAGATATTGTTGCTTTACATAATGTTCCGGATAATTATGTGCATATTTATAACCGATTCCATGGCCCAGGTTCTTTGCCCCGCCGTAATGGGCATCTCTAAGATAAGGCGGAACCTGACCGGTTTCCCGCTCCCGCACCATGGACATGGCCTTGTCGATGGCATTTACAGCCGCGTTGCTTTTGGGGGCACCGGCCACATAGGAAGCTGCCTGTGCCAGGATGATTCTTGCTTCCGGCAGGCCGATCCGCTCCACAGCCATGGAAGCAGATACTGCCACAGTTAAAGCCTGGGGATCTGCGTTCCCCACGTCTTCCGAAGCACAGATCATAATCCTTCGGGCGATGAATTTCGGATCCTCCCCTGCTTCCAGCATTCTGGCAAGATAAAAGACTGCCGCATCGGGATCCGTCCCCCGCATGCTCTTGATGAAGGCAGAGATGATATCATAATGATTATCCCCGGTCTTATCATAACGGATGGCTTTTCTCTGGATACATTCCTGGGCAACTTCCAGATCGATCCAGATCCTCCCGTCCTCCGACGGTTCTGTGGTAAGAATCCCAAGCTCCACGGCATTCAGGGCATTACGGGCGTCCCCTCCTGCCATCTCCGCGATGAACTGCGCTGCTTCTTCTGTGATCTCCGCCCCATAGGAACCCATGCCCCGTATCTCATCATGGACCGCAATCTCAATCAGGGACAGGATGTCCTCTTTGGAGAGAGGCTCCAGCTTAAAGATCTTGGACCGGGATAGCAAAGCACTATTCACCTCAAAATAAGGATTCTCGGTGGTAGCTCCGATCAGGATGAC
>CAMNGO010000139.1 GCA_946538445.1 uncultured Lachnospiraceae bacterium | reverse complement strand
CATCTACTGAGAGTGGAGACAGTGGCAGTTCATCTTCCCAGAGTGGAGACAGTGGCAGTTCATCTTCCCAGAGTGGAGACAGCGGCAGTTCATCTTCCGAGAGTACAGGAGGGTCAGGATCTCCTGAGACATCCGAGACAACCGAGACTTCCACAGGTACCTCGGAGTCAGAGACAAGCCAGGCTTCCAATGAGAAAGATAGCTCAGGGGTGTCTGACACAACTTCAGAGGATACTACCGGTCAGGAAGAGAAATCCTCCGACGAGACTGTAACAGGAGCTGTTTCTGATTCCGAGAAAGAGGAAGTTACCGAAGCCGTCTCCAAGAAAGTGGTGAAAGATGACTCCAAGGGAAGAGATTATTCTGATCTTGAGATCGTTTCCAGCGGCAATACTTCCTTCACCATCGTTTCTGTTTCCAGAAATGATGAGATGATCGGGAAGAAATTAAAGATTCTGAAAAAGAAGAAGAGAGTACTTGGGGACAAGAAGAAAAGGGTCTGCGCCAGACTGGCTGCAGACTTGAAGGAAGCCGAGGATATCCAATCTGTCTATGATATGATCCTTAAAGCAAAACCAGGCAGCAAGAACCCCGAATACTATCTGACCGGCTGTATACGGGTAGGTACCTATGTCCCCAAAGCAGACAGAGTCGAGGGCCTGGATGATAAACTGAGTTATCTGGCCGGGACCTATGATAATGAACACCTGTCCGAATGGGTTGATCAATATACCACAGAGTACCAGCCACAGGCAGTCTGGATTGATGAGATTGAGTATAATATAGCGACTGAGAACCGGATAGAGAATGCTTCCTACTCAAATGCAGATAAAATACTGAAGGATATGGCCAGATACTGTCAGATTGCCATTGATTCAGATTATGATATGATCGAGGACATCAAACTTCAGATCCAGGATGTAAAAGAACACATCAAGACACTGAAGGCGATCAAGGCAGCGAACTCTATTCAGTTGGATTCCCGACTGGTGGAATACAAGAATGCCATTCCGGATCAGGCGGTAGAGTTCCTGAATGCGGTTGTGGCAAAAGAGGGAACTCCCTATGTCTGGGGAGCTTCCGGGCCGAATGCTTTCGATTGTTCCGGATTAGTCAGTTACGGACTCAGGGAATGTAAGGCTGTCAATCCGGGTTTCCGTTGGACATCTTATGATTTTGCCGGACATTTGAAATCCATTCCCTTCGAGGAGGCTGTGCCCGGGGATCTTGTATGGAAACATGGACACATCGCCATATATATTGATGAAAATACCGTGTTCGAAGCACCTTATACCGGTGCCAGGATCCGGTTTACCTCCTGCAATGTGGCATCCAGATTCACCAGGGTGCTCAGATGGTGGAGTGAAGATTAGTAACAAATTATAGTCAGGAGTTTAAAAATGGGAACAATAAATGAGATTGCCAAAAATATGGACAGCAACAATCAGCCTGCATTCGTTGAGAATGACCGGGATAAATTGATCGTACGGACCAGCATTATCGGAATAGCTGCCAATGTGGCTTTGGCTGCTTTTAAGGCTTTTGTAGGGCTTATCACCAATTCTATTGCCATCACCCTGGACGCGGTGAATAATATATCTGATGCCGCTTCTTCCGTGATTACCATCATCGGTACCAAGCTGGCGGGGAAGGATCCCGATAAAAAGCATCCTTTTGGTTATGGCCGGATCGAGTATCTGACCGCCATGATCATAGCTGTCATCGTACTGTATGCAGGAATAACTTCCCTGGTGGAATCAGTGAGGAAGATTCTTCATCCTGAGACTCCCAGCTATACCGGTGCATCCCTGATTATCGTGGCAGTGGCGGTTGTGGTAAAGATTATTTTAGGAAGATATGTGAAAGGGGTCGGGCAGAAAGTAGACTCGGATTCCCTGATCAATTCCGGTGAGGATGCCACCTTGGATTCTATTATTTCGGCATCCACTCTTGTTGCTGCGCTGATCTTTATGTTCGCTCATGTATCTTTGGAATCCTGGCTGGGAGCGATCATCTCCGTCGTGATCATCAAATCAGGAATCGATATGATGAGGGAGACCATATCCCGTCTTCTGGGCGAAGGAGTGGATGCACAGATGGCCAAGGAAATCCGTAATACAGTTTTGGAATTCCCTGTTGTTTATGGAGTATATGACCTGGTTATCACTGATTACGGTCCGAACTATTATCACGGGTCCCTGCATATTGAGATTCCGGATACCTGTACTGCAGATGAGATCGATGAGTTGCTCAGACAGATCCAGATGAAGGTCTACGAGAAGAACAATGTTATTTTGACGGCCATAGGTATTTACTCCATGAATACAAAGAATGACCTGGCCCATGAGATTCAGAAAAATGTATCGAAAATCGTCCTGGGTACTGAGTATGTACTTCAGATCCATGGCTTCTATCTCGACGAAGAGAAGAAGACGATCCGCTATGATGTGGTTGTGAGTTTCGACTCTCCAAACCGGGTGGAGACATACCATAAAACCATAGAAGAAGTTCAGAAGGCATATCCGGATTACACGATCTACGGAGCCCTGGATACAGATTTCAGTGAAGCCTGATATACACATCCTCATCATAAAGACATAACCCAAAGAATAATAAAAAGACGGATGGTATAAAGATTTCCTGAGAAAGTGTTTTTCCCACTTTCGAAGGAAATCTTTATACCATCCGTCTTTTCTTATACTTACTTAAATTAATTATTATTTGAACCGGCTCTTCTTAAAGAAATGATTGATGACTCCTCCCACCAACATGATAATGATACCGAAGAGGAGAACTCTTTTGGCAGCTTCCTGAGGGATCATGCTTTTGGAACCAATCGATTCCGAATAGAAAGTCAATTCGTATTCGATTTCAACCGGATCTCCCATGGCTGTAGTGTCAGCGATTACCGGGAAGGACTTGTCCATAACAGGGATAGGAATCAGAAAACGGGAATTGCCACCGTCTTCAGATAGATTCTTGTAGGTCTTTCCGCCAACGATCATATAGTCATAATAGGTAGAACTCCAGATCAGTTCGGCATATGCTTTCCCCTCTTTCACCACCAAAAGGGTGGGAGAGCTGATGCTCGCACGGCCGCTGCCTCCCGTCATGTTCAGCTCGATGGAGTACTCTCCGTCATCCGCGTCAAATGCCATGGCTTCCGCAGGGGTCAGAGGGGTGATCACTCCGGATGACGAGTCAGGAACCACGGTTTCTTTCTTGTCGTCATCCTGGTCTTTCATGCTATCATAATATTTTATGGCTTTCTCAATCTTATCATAATCAGGTACGTTATATGGAAGGGCATTCTTATCGAGAGTCCCTGCATTGAATAATATTTCACGGTTGTACCATTTTTGCTTACGGTTACTGAAGGCAGCGCAATTGAATTTATGATTGAGATAAGGAACCTCGATATCGAATGTGTAATAACCGGATTGTCTTTTGAATTTGACATAGTCGGAGAGCTCCGCCTTGGCAGCATCCTCGGCAGTTCCCTCATAGATGTAGTCATAACTGTAACTGGACATGGTCATGGTGGCATCCATCTTACCGTCCTTCACATTAAGTACCGCCTTTTCGACGCGGAAGAAGGGAGAACTGCTGTCCACCTGTATCTCATACGATCCGTCCGCAAGGTCTTGACCATAGATGGGGACCATTCCGTATTTCTCTACTTCCTTCTGTGCCGCCATATCTGAACCGCCGGCAACCTGATCAAACCCCTTTGCTGCCTGAACATCCGATTGAATAGATACAGCCAGGATAAGGACAGTAGCCAGAGACATCAGCATCCGGGCTGTTTTTTTTGAATTTATCATAGTTTTCTCCTTAATGAGCCTTGTAATTTTTGGCTATCCTTTTTGATTCATAATGAATTATAACATAAATCATGAATTATACCGAACTTTTTTGAAGAAACACTTTAACAAAGTTTCGGAAAATCCTATTTAAATCCTTGTAAGATTCGTGTATAATAGGTGAGTATCTTATGAACAGACTTATTTTATGATGAATGAATTATTTTTGGAGGTATTATGAAGGGAATATTATATGGCGTCGGCGTTGGCCCCGGAGATCCGGAACTTATCACATTAAAGGCAATCAACCTGATCAAAGAAAATGATGTGATCGCAGTGGCAGGAAAGGATGCCAAGGAAGCGGTTGCCTATAAGATCGTGCAGGGAACGGTGCCTGAGATAGAAAATAAAACTCTGGTTCCGGTATATATGCCCATGGTGATGGATAAAGACGAGCAGATCCGCAATCATCAAAAAGGAGCAAAGCTGCTGGAAAAATATCTGGAAGAAGGGAAAAATGTGGTATATATCACATTGGGCGATTCTACTGTATATTGTACTTTCACCTATCTTCAGGATATCGTGGAAGCAGACGGATATGAGACTCGACTGGTGCCGGGTATCACTTCATTCTGCGCTGCTGCAGCCAGGGTTAACAAACCCCTGTGCCTCTGGAATGAACTGCTCCATGTAGTACCCGCAGCCCACACGATGGATACTCCTCTGGATCAGCCGGGCAACTATGTCCTGATGAAGTCAGGAAGCCATATGAAGGAGATAAAGGACCTGCTCAGAGCCAGTGGAAGAGAAGTCAACATGGTGGAAAACTGTGGTATGCCTGATGAGAAGGTGTACATGAGTGTTGACGAGATTCCGGACGATGCCGGATATTTCTCCCTGATCATAGCAAAATAAAGCAAATGACGGTGTAAAATGATTGAGATAAAAGATCTGACAAAAACATTTGACAAATTTACAGCGGTAGACCACCTGAATCTGAAGATCGAGACTGGGGAGTTTTTTGGACTGCTGGGTCCCAATGGAGCCGGGAAAACCACCACCATCAGTATGATGTCCACCGTTCTCCTGCCCACAGAGGGGGAGATCCGCCTGGATGGCAATCTGCTGAATCGTACGGCGTCCAAAGAAAAGAGGAAACTCAGTGTGATTACCCAGGAGTACTCCATGCGGCAGGATATGACCATGGATGAGGTGATGGAATATCAGGGACGTTTGTATTTTCTTCCCAAGAAGGTCATCCGTGAAAGGACAGACCAGTGGCTGGAATTCGCCGGACTGAAGGAGTATCGAAAGAGAGTGGTGCGTCACTTGTCCGGTGGTATGAAACGAAAACTTATGGTCTGCCGGGCCTTGCTGATCGAACCGGAGATCTTATTGCTGGATGAACCGACGGCAGGAATGGACGCAATCTCAAGACGTCAGATGTGGAATCTGCTAAGGCAGCTGAATCAGAAGGGACTTACCATCGTCCTGACCACTCACTATATCGATGAAGCCCAGTCTCTCTGTGACAGGGTTGCTCTGATTAATAAAGGGAAGCTCAACACAGTGGATACCCCTGATCATCTGATTCAGGAACTGGGAACTTTTGCTGTGGACGAGGTATCAGAAGACAATCTGGTCAGTCGGTATTTTCATAATCATAGCGATGTGATCGCATACATGACAGATCATCCGGACGCAACCATGCGTGCCACCACTTTGGAGGATGTCTTTGTGGAACGAGTCGGCAATCGCTTGTCGAAGAAGTAGCGGGAGAGTAGTTATTATGGGTATTATCACCGTTTTATGGGAAAAATGGATAGAGTTTAAGAGAGATTTCTATAAGATTACCATCGCAGCTATGATCTC
>CAMNGO010000138.1 GCA_946538445.1 uncultured Lachnospiraceae bacterium | reverse complement strand
AGTAAGCAGGGGGTCAGACCCCATTACAAATATTTGTAATGGGGTCTGACCCCCTGCTTACTACATGTATTATCAACGTTACAATACTTTGCTCAAAAAATCGATGGTTCTGGGCTGCTGGGGATGATCGAAGACTTCTTCGGGTGTTCCTTCTTCCACGATGTAACCGCTGTCCATGAAGAGAACCCGGTCTGCAACTTCTCTGGCGAAGCCCATCTCGTGGGTGACGACCACCATGGTCATACCGTCTTCCACCAACTGTTTCATTACGGCCAAAACCTCGCCAACCATCTCCGGGTCCAGGGCGGAGGTGGGCTCGTCGAAGAGCATGATGTCAGGATTCATACACAAGGCTCTGGCGATGGCTACCCTCTGCTTCTGACCGCCGGATAACTGATCAGGGTAATAATCTTTTTTGTCTTCCAGCCCTACTCGTTGGAGCATCTCGGAAGCTCTCTTTTTGGCTTCCTCCGGTGTGGCTTTTTTCAGATCTACCGGCGCCAGCATCAGATTCCGCTCCACATTCATATTGTTGAAGAGGTTGAAGTGCTGGAACACCATACCGATATTTTCCCGTACTTTATTGATGTTGGTTGCTTTGTCCGTGATGTCATATCCGTCGACAACGACCGTTCCTCCGGTGATATCCTCCAGCTTGTTAAGGCAGCGCAGGAAGGTCGATTTACCTGATCCCGATGGACCGATGATAACCACCACTTCTCCCTGCCTGATATCAGCGGAGATATCTTTAAGGACTTCCAGCTTCCCGAAACATTTGCGCAGATGTGATACATGGATTTTCGTATTAGACATGTTTCCTGCCACGGTTCAGCCTCCTCTCCAGAATCTTTGCCAGTTTGGATAATGCAAGGATTACGATCAGGTACATCACGGCTACGACACCCCATACCTGAAGGGATTTAAATGTGATGGATACCACACTTTTTGCGGTGTTAACCAGTTCCGGGAATCCGATAACCGAAAGAATGGAAGTATCTTTCAAGGTGATGATGAACTGGTTGATGATGCTGGGGATCATGGTCCGGATTGCCTGAGGCAGGATGACCCTCTGCATGGCCCGCCAATAGGGAAGCCCCAGACTTCTGGCAGCCTCCATCTGTCCGGGATCCACAGACTGGATACCGGCGCGGATGATCTCCGCCATATAAGCGCCGCAGTTTAGCGCCAGACAAGCAGTACCGGCCTGCAGGGCAGTTAATGTGAGCGGTATATGCAGTATATTATTAAATCCGTAAGGAATACCGAAATAAATAAAGTAGGCCAAAACGATCATGGGGACACCACGGATGACATCGACAAATATCATGGCGATGATATTACATACTTTATTCCTTAAAACACTCAATATACCAAAAATCAGACCCAGGATACAGGCAAAAAACAGACCGAAAAGTGCAAGGAGCAACGTCTGTCCCATGGCCGTAAGCAACAGGCCTCCGTATTGAGAAATGATACCAATCAAGGTGATCCCCCCATCCTTTTATGTAATGATAAGACTGCCGCCTTCGGAACATAACAAAATGAATCCAAGAAACGACAGCCTGTGTAATCATATCATCCGCAACAGCGGTTGCAATGTTCTTCTGCTATGATGATCAGTTGCCAAGATATTTGTTTACGATTTCATCATAAGTTCCGTCTTCTTTGATCGCTGCCAGGCCGGCATTGAACATATCGATCAGTTCCTGATTCTCTTCATTGAAGATGGCAAAACCATAGGCATTACCTTCGTTGGCTGTGTTCTCAAGAACCTTAAGAGGAAGCTGGTCTCCACCTTCCTTGATGGCTGTGATCATGATAGGTGTATCCTCGAAGCAGGCAACGGCCTGACCGCCGGCTACCTGCTGATACATGGTTGGTGAATCTTCTACCTTAGTAATGGTGAATCCGTACTGGTCTTTCAGGCTTTCTGCATAATCAGCGCCCATGGTACCGTTTTTAACAGCTACTGTCTGTCCCTTCAGATCTTCAAATCCCTGAATGGTGGAATCTTCCCGCACGGCCATACTCTGTGTTGCATTAAAATAACCATCGGAGAAAATCCATCCGCTTTCTTTTCTTTCATCCGTGATGGAAGCGCCGGCAATCATACCGTCAGCCTGTTTGGACTGGCAGGCAGCGATGGCGGAATCCCATCCCAGACTCTTGAGTTCATAACTGAAGCCCTGGTTCTCGGCAATTGCAGCGAGAAGATCAACATCGATTCCCACGAAATTACCGTCTGCATCGGTATATTCAAATGGCTTGAATACTGTATCTGTTGCGATAATCCAGGTCTTTCCGCCTTCGGCGGCAGCTTCGGTGGACTGTTCCTTGGGCTCCTCTTTGGCAGTAGATCCGCCGCAACCGGTCAGCATCCCGAGTGCCATAAGAGCAACCAGTGCAAATACGAGCAATTTTTTCATTTTCATACCCTCCATTTCTCTTTTTAATCCTTCTCACAAGATACCCACCCAAAGTGATTTCTATCTGAATCCAGATAGAGCATCACTTTAGTATGATGAATTATTATATCAATTATTCCTCTCATATGCAACTGTAATATAGAAATCCCTCATTTTTGATAAGAAAAAATCAGAATTAATGGGATACAAAGGTGGGATTGTGAATTGAAAGAAGATAAATGATTCGTTTTAATGCAATTACAGGAAATGTAAAGTAAACTTGACATCAAGGAGAATCCGTGATATTATTATGACGTAAAGTAAACTTTACATAAAATGTGAGCATTACAACAGGCCAAAGGAGAGGACATGAAGAATCGAATTGAGGAGATACGGAATGAGAGGGGGATTCGCCAGGATGAGCTTGCCAAATTGATGGGGGTGTCCAGGCAGACCATCAGTTCCCTGGAGAACGGACGTTATAACCCATCTATCCTGCTGGCGCATAAGATTGCGAAGTTTTTTGGTATGACAATTGAGGATGTGTTTATATTTGAGGATTTACAGGAGGACTGAATCATGTATTACAATAATAAGAAATTGGCACTCAGTTTTTTGTGGATCATACTTGGAGCTGTTTTGATGGGGCTGTCCGTTGCCGAGGTTCTGACCTCCTCCTATTATTCAGGAATGGGTGGAGCTCTGTTGGCAGTGGGGATCCTTCAGGTAATCAGAAATCTGAGATATCGGAATGATAAGGAATATCAGGAAAAAATAGATGTGGAATATGGTGATGAACGCAACCGCTATCTTCGTATGATGAGCTGGGCCTGGACCGGTTATCTCGTTGTTCTCATCGAAGCGGCCGGCGTGGTTGTCGCCCTGGTTATGGGACAGCATACCATCCAGATAATTCTGGCATATTCCGTGTGCCTGATCGTGGGTATTTATTGGATTGTCCATATGATATTAAAAAGAAAGTATTGATCGGTAAACAGATGGAATCAACATTTCAGAAGGCGCTAAATAATTTTGTCAGGGATTTTGGCTATGGGGATGCCATCATGCATCTGGCGGACAATGGTTTTACTTTAAGCCAGATAAAGGGAAGGATCGGCTCCCATCTGCCGGAGGAATACCTTTGTGAAAGGATGATTAAGTCCTATGTAGATCGCGGAAACGCTCTTCTGGCGGAACCGGGGAGTGCGCCAAAGGAGAAAGTCTCCATGGTCAAGGATGTAGGGGAATTTGGGCAGGTGAGTTTCCGTCAGGTCCGGGAAATCATAGAAGAGCCAAGCATATCATTTGTTTCATATAAATGGACTGGAGAAGACTGGGAGGGAGACTCTCTGACCGGGCATCTTAGAAGATTGGAAGATGGATGGGACCATCTTCAGGAGAAAATCTACGCATCATTCCTGATTACAGCAAAACGGCTGTCCGAATGGGAGGATATCCTGTCAGAAACACAGATAGACTATCTTCGATGTTTTCTTCATCTGCAACGGGAAGCCTACCTGCTGCTGGATGAAAGAGTGTGGGAGATCCTGAAAGCACTGCTGGAGCGTCATGCATACAAGGGATCGGTCTATCTGATGTCAGAAGGAAAGAAATGGATTCTGACATAATGAAATGTATTGGAACAGATTTTATAATATAAACGACCGGCAGAGATTGTGTTATTCTCTGCCGGTCGTTTCTTTATCCTTTTTTCAATGCTGTCCGGATGGAACCCTTCGGATCTGTGATCAGAAGACGGACAAGCCAAATCACTAAACCGAGAGCGACAACCGACAAGCCAAGAAAAGCATCATTTAACATATCTTCGATAGCCGGTGTGAAGTATTCTGCCCTTAATTCGGCATATTCAAATATAGCGTCCACCAGCCACATGATGGATGCCCCCCAATAAAGGAAACAAAGCATTCCCAGCTGCATGGAGTCATCTTTACGAGTGTACCATTTCACAGTTACGATCACTGCAGCAAAAACGGTTATTAACAATGTCATGGTAATTCCTCCTTATGCAACGGTGTCTTGAGTAGTGTCAGTTGCCGGACGCTTTACGATGGCATCAGCAACCTTGCACATAACGAACCAGACGACAGTGATAAGCAATGCCATACAGACACCGACAGTTGCCATCTCATGAAACATCACCTGAGCATCAGAAGGATTCGTCATCGCGGTCAGAAATGGGAACCAAGGTACTACTTCGCCATGCCAGATATGCTCAAAGGCAAGCAGGACAGCACCGCCCCAGAGAAGATAGGTGAGCCATTTCAATTTCCTGCTGAGAGGGATGGAAACCACATCTTCCTTAATGGTATTATCCTCGCTTGCGCGAAACTCTTTTTTCTCTTCTGCCTTTTCGACGGCAGTTACTACTACAGCTTCAGCTGCTGATACTAAAAAACATGCCATAATATATACCTCCTGTATTCATTTGCTTTTCCTTCAGGATCGCCTATGTCTTCATGGCATAAATTATAAAAAGGCATACCTTTCCCTTTCAAGAGAAATGTATGCCTTCATGACCTACCTTATAGACTAAAAAATATGAATCATTTGTGCTTCTGCACGACTGACAGTTTCATACTGCCTTTTTTAAAGGATAGCAAATCAAGATGGGCTTGTCAAATAGCTTTTCAACTGATTGACTGCATCCTGTATAAGCCTGCCGGTGCTGAAATCAGAAACACCGGCAATAAAATTATCGCAGTTGCTGAATGGAATCATGATGCGCTTAGCGTCGGCTTCTGCGATTGCCCGAGCCATGGAAGGGGTAATCTCACCCAGCATTGCATTTGCGATCACCATACCGATGGGACCAATGATGTAATCCGCTTTCCGGCTTGCTACCAGTACGGGGTTTTCGCCGGTGGCTCCTTCATCGGCCCCTGCTTTCAACATAGCCGAAGTTGCCGCAGTATTTGTTCCGACGGCAAGGATGTGCAGATCCCCGATTTCTTTCCTTATGCTGCTGATCAATTGTTTCCCGATTCCGCCACCCTGGGCATCAACTACCAGGATAGTAGTGACTCTGGTCCTCATGTTTTTCTCCCGTCTTCCTTAAATGTAGTATGGTGATTGTATCACGGACGATAAAAAAATACAATGAATATTGGGGGAGATTGATGTATAATAATACTACTATATACAGATGATAAAAAGGAGGAGTTAATGTATGAAAAAGATAAAATCACTACTGATACTCATGATTGCCTTGCTGATTATTTCCTGCCCTGCAGCAGCCGCGTCTCAGAAGTCAGCTGTCAAAAAGGTTACAAACAATTACCTGAAGGCTGTGAAAACATTTAATGACAAAAAGATGGCCAAATATACAGAAGGAGAGAC
>CAMNGO010000137.1 GCA_946538445.1 uncultured Lachnospiraceae bacterium | reverse complement strand
AAGTATATCTGATGTAGTCACAGTTGGTTCTCTCCTTTCTTTTAATTCTATGTATTATACAATAACTATATTCAAACACTACTATAATTATACACCTTCCTTAGAACGGATTCAAATTAAATGCTGCATTTCTATCAAAGAAGCTCTAATATTTATATCACCTATACAGTTTTCATAGTGTTATTTATATATATAACTCATTCTTTTATCTATTTTTTCTTCTTTTGATTGAAAAATCTTTCTACCCATAGTATTATGATGATAAGATAATTTGTGGAACAGTACAATTGAAGGGATGTATTTATGAAGCTGCAGCAGGTACTTAGCCTGACCCGTCAGGCGATCGATGATTATGGAATGATCGAGGAAGGGGATAAGATAGCCATAGGGCTGTCTGGAGGAAAGGATAGTATTACATTGCTGTATGCTCTCTCCCACCTTCAGGCTTTTTATCCCAAGCACTTTGACCTGATTGCTGTAACGGTGGACGTTGGTTTTCAGAATATTGATTTAGACAAAACACAGCAGTTATGCGATTCCCTGAAAGTACCTTACCATATTGTGCATACGCAGATTGCCCAGATCGTCTTTGATACACGGCAGGATACAAATCCCTGCTCACTTTGTTCCAAAATGAGAAAAGGGGCCATGAATGATAAGGTCAAGGAATTAGGATGTAATAAGGTTGCCTATGGCCATCATAAGGATGATCTGGTGGAATCCATGATGATGTCCTTGCTCTTTGAGGGAAGACTTCATTCCTTCCTCCCTGTGACTCATTGGGACCGTTCTGGTTTGACTTTGATTCGTCCTCTCATCTATATGTTTGAGGGGGATGTGAAGGGTTTTATAAAGGAAATGAATCTGCCAGTGGTCAAGAATCCCTGCCCTGTAGATGGCTCTACAAAGCGGGAATATGTAAAAAAGGTCATAAATGAGCTCAACCATGATCATCCCGGGTCAAAATCCAGGATGTATCGTGCTATTTTGGAAGGTATCGTACATCCGGAATGTCCACCGGTCAGATAACCTGCTTATTAATAATGAGGATAATATATCAGTAATGAAACAGAATCCAAGCTACTCCGAACAAATTAACAGAGATAATGAATTAAAGCTTAGAAGGCTTTGCAGGGAACTTCCCTCCTTCTGTAAAGAATTTTTCCGTGGAATAGAACCTACGACTTCTTCCAGGACGAGGATTGCCTATGCTTATGATCTGAAGATATTTTTTCATTTTCTGATGGAAGAATATCCCAATCTATGTAAAGATCCACTGGTCTCCTGGCCGGTGACAGTCCTGGATGAGATAAGCCTGACACAGCTGGAGGAATATCTGGATTATATTAAGCTTTACGAAAATGAAGATAATAAAGTCCACTCCAACGATGAACGGGGAAGGATGCGTAAGACTGCCAGCATCCGCTCTTTTTATAAGTTCTTTTACCGCAAGCAGAAGATTGAGAAAAATACAGCCAGTCTTCTGAATATGCCCAAGAATCACGAACGGGCCATCACCCGTCTTGAGGTGGATGAGATCGCCCGTCTGCTGGATTCCGTGGAAAATGGGGATAAACTTACCAAGGCCCAGCAAAAGTACCACAATAAGACGAAGGTCCGGGATCTGGCTATCCTTACTCTTCTGCTGGGTACCGGGATCCGGGTATCGGAATGTGTGGGATTAGATATCATGGATCTTGATTTTGATACAAACGGAATGAAGGTTCATCGTAAAGGTGGAGCGGAAGTAATCCTGTATTTTGGGGAGGAGGTCCGGGAAGCTCTCCTTGATTACCTGGATGAGCGGGAACTGATCATGCCGAAAGAAGGTTCGGAAGACGCCCTCTTTCTATCCATGCAGAAAAGCCGGATCAGTGTCCGTGCTGTGGAAAACCTGGTGAAGAAATACTCACGCACAGTGACCACGCTCAAGAAGATCACCCCTCATAAGCTCCGCAGTACCTATGGTACCCAGCTTTATAAAGAGACCGGTGATATCTATCTGGTAGCAGATGTACTGGGCCACAGTGATGTAAATACCACCAGGAAACATTATGCGGCTATGGAAGATCAGCGTCGCCGAATGGCTGCAGGAAAAGTGCAATTAAGAGAAAAAAACAAAAAACCGGGAAACTGAAATACTCCCTGAACTACGAACAATAAATAAACAGAGCCATCTCTTCCGGAAAAAATTGTCTGACAATAATTTCCGTACTGTGAGATGGCTTTCTTTATGTAAGAACAAAATGATTTATGTTCTTTTCCGAAGAAATTATTCTTCTATGATTTCATAATAGGGAACCATAAGATAACTGCCTGCATAGAGTTTGTCAGAGGATAACTGATTACAGATCTTGACTTCCTCAATGTATTCATTCACATCATGAAATCCCGGGGTCATATTTTCTTTGGCGATACTCCACAGACTGTCACCTTTTTTAATCTCCACGATCTTATACTGGAGTTCGGATAAATGTTCATCTGCATATACCATGACCATATCGGAATGCATCATGTGGTAGGTTCCGAAGATACCGGCTGTCATAACCAGGCAGGATACTCCGAAGATGATCTTCTTGAATAATCTGGATGTGTCCTGTCTTCTGCTCCTGGCAGATGTGGTTCTTCTGCCGGTTTTTTTCTTCATCTGTACTGCTCTCTTTTTCATAGTTTTCATACCTCCCTTATCTATTTAAAAAGCGAACGTATGTTTAACTGTGTTTGTATTATAGCGAACATCTATTCGATTGTCAATAGTAAATACGAATGAATGTTCGAATTTTTAAGAGCAAGGCAAAAATATGTTCCAAACACTTGTTTTCTTTTCTTTCTCGTGATAAAATATAGAAAACATACGTTTGATAAAGGAGTATCAGATATGAGTTACGGTAAGATAAGTGCAAAACAGCGTGAAATCTTAGAATATATCAAGGATTCTATCCTGAATCATGGCTATCCTCCTGCAGTGAGGGAGATATGTAACGCAGTGAATTTGAGATCTACCTCCTCTGTTCACTCCCATTTGGAGACTTTGGAGAAGAACGGCTATATAAGAAGAGACCCTACCAAGCCCAGAGCTATAGAGATCGTGGATGATAATTTTAATCTGGCCAGACGTGAACTGGTTAATGTTCCGATCGTGGGTACTGTCACTGCCGGAGAACCCATTCTGGCTGTCCAGAACATCCAGGGATACTTTCCCATTATGCCTGAGTTCGTCCGTAATAAACAGACATTCATGTTGACCGTTAAGGGGGAAAGCATGATTAATGTCGGCATATATGATGGAGATTACATTCTGGTTGAGGATACACCTGTCGCTTCCAACGGAGATATCGTTGTTGCCCTGCTGGATGACTCTGTTACCGTCAAGACATTTTACAAAGAGAGTCAGAGGATACGGCTGCAGCCTGAGAATGATACCATGGATCCCATCTATGTTCCTGTAGGTTCTTCTTTCTCCATCGTTGGAAAAGTGATCGGATTATTCCGTTCCTTCTGTTAATCGAATGTCTGAACGGTCATTTTACTTATAATATAAAGGAGTCATGACACTGACGATTCTGTTTAGATCATCGCAAGTGTCATGACTCCTTATTCATTATTTATAGTATTTTCAGGATATATATTTCTTCCTTACAGTGCAAGATCTTCTTTTTTTACCGGTTTTCCATCCATCCAGATATGTTCCAGATCATAGAAGTTCCGGTCTTCTTTTCCAAATACGTGGATAATGATATCTTTGTAATCCAGCAGAATCCAGTTTGCGGTCTGATAACCTTCGATATGTTTTGGCTCATACCCGGCTATCCCCAGCTTCTCTTCCACATTATCTGCCATAGCCTGAACCTGGTTTCTGTTCTCACCGTTTGCAATGATAAAATAGTCTCCCAGAGTTGAGATCCCACTGATATCCAGGATGGAGATCTCTTCCGCTTTCTTATCTTCCAGAGCTCTTACGGCGATCAATGCCATTTTTTTAGATTCGTCCATATTATTCTCCTTTTTTGATATCGCCCTGATTCTCCCGCAAGGCTTTATAATATTCATAGGTAGTCTGTGTCATTGGATCGATGATTATATTTCTACTGGCCAGATAACTGACAGAGTCTTTCAGGATCAGGAAGAGACATTCATCCAGATTCAGAAAGGCCAGTCTTCTTACTTCAGGAAGATTGGGCGCCTGATCACGATTTGGCTCCATATAATCCGCAATGTAGAGGATCTTCTCAAGTAAGGTCATATCCGGTTTTCCCGTGGTATGCCAGGTAATGGCCGACAGGATCTCAGGATCTGATATCCCGTACTCTTCCCTGGCCAGATAAGCTCCCAGTTTTGCATGAAGAAGCTCCGGATTCTTCTCTTCATATTCTGAGACAGAGAGACCGTTCTTCAGACAAGTCTGTATCTTTTCCTTGGAGGACATATACTTGGCAGAATCATGTAACAGTCCGGCAATCCTTGCTTTTTCCATGTCTTCCCCATACCGCATGGCAAGGCAGGCAGCCGTGTATGTGACACCCAGAGTATGTTCAAATCTCTTGGAAGGGAGGCTCTTGCGTATGGCATTCATGATTTTTTCAAGCTTCATATGCCTTTCTCCTCATTCGTAAACATGATGTTCCTCGATGTATCGAAGGACGCTCTGGGGAAGCAGATAACGTATGCTCTCTCCATTCTGTACTCTCTTCCGGATATCATTGGAGGAGATTTCCATAATGGGGGCATAGAGCTTCTCGATCACTGCATCGAATTTATTCTGGACATATTCAATCTGACTATCCAGTACTGAACTGGTTCCCACTCCTCTGGCCGCCACAAGTATGGTAGCCATCTTGAAGATTTCTTCCACCATGTACCAGGATTCGATATGATACAGGGAATCTGCACCCATGATAAAATAGTAATCACAATCCGGATTATTCCTGGTAAGATTCAATAGAGTCTCATAGGTATAGGTAATTCCTTCCCGGTTGATTTCTTCCAGTGACAGTTCAAAATGATCGTTGTCCTCTATAGCCAGTTTGATCATTTCGATCCTCTGTTCTTCTGTAACATTTTCCGGCATCTTTTTATAGTAGGTGTTCTTGGTAGGCATCACCAGGACCTTATCCAGATCGAATTGGTGGTAGGCTCTTTCAGCCAGCAACAAATGTCCCAGATGAATCGGATTAAATGTACCACCCATGATGCCTATTTTTTTTCTTCTTCCCATCGATGGTATTCCTTTCCTAAGGTAAGGTAATCTTACTGTTCTCTCTTGCCTGTTTGAATAGTACAAATTTCTTACCCACAACAGTCACGACCTGGGATCTGGTTCTTTCAGCCACCAGTTCTGCGATCTCCCTGGGATCGTCAAAGCAGTTCTTTAATACGGCAACTTTGACCAGTTCTCTCTTATCGATGGCTTCCCTGATGGCATTGATCACTTCGGGAGTGATGGATGCTTTTCCGATATGGGCTATGGGATCCATATTCGAAGCAAGGCCACGCAGGTAAGCTCTTTGTTTACTTGTCATATCTGTTCCTTTCTATCACAGATCATATGATCCGTGTGTCAGATTCTTATTTATAGTAGTCAAATTCATGGTAGAAGACCCTCACTGTGTCCTCTTCCTGGATTCCCAGTTCTTCCAGACGGTCAAGTACACCGTTTTCTTTCATAAAGTTCTGGAAGAAGGCGAATCCCTTTTCGGATTCCAGGTTGGTGTATCCCAGCATCCTCTCCACCTTGGGACCTTCCACACTGAATACTCCATCTTCCACTTTTGTGACAATGATAGATTCTCCCGGTT
>CAMNGO010000136.1 GCA_946538445.1 uncultured Lachnospiraceae bacterium | reverse complement strand
CCAATATAGATTGCCAGGGTTATCCGGATTATCCGGCTGGTCCGGGTTATCCGGGGTGTCCGGCGTATCCGGGTTATCCGGCGTATCCGGGGTGTCCGGCGTATCCGGGTTATCCGGGGTGTCCGGCGTATCCGGGTTATCCGGAGTGTCCGGCGTATCCGGGGTGTCCGGAGTGTCCGGGTTATCTGGTGTATCCGGCTGATCCGGAGTGGCCGGCGTATCCGGGTTGTCCGAAGCGCCCGGTGCTACCGGTGTCACCGGTGGTTTTGTCGCGGATGGTGTATCCGACGGATTCGGTTTATCAGAAGCTACCGAAGTTTCCTCTTTCTTTTTCTCAGTAGTATTATGTTTCTTATCGGATTTCTTTGATTTGTTGGATTTCTTCTTTTCCGATTTCTTCTCTTTAGAAACAGTCTTTTTCTTCTGTTCAGCTTTCTTTTCCGATGTGCCGGAATCCCTTGTGCTCTCTTGTTTGGATTCCTCTTTGGCAGTCTCAGAATCAGTCTCTTTCTCTACAGTTTTATCTTCCGCTTTATCCACTTCGGAATCTGCGGTCGCATCTTTTGTATCAGCAGTCTGCTTTGTGTCTGACTCACCGGGATTTCCCTCTGTAGAATTCTCATCCTCTTCCTGTCCGGATGAATCCGAGTTGGCATAATCCTCCATTCCGGATTCCTGGAAAAGATCTGAAAGGTTAAGATTGTTGGCCTGTGCATATTCCTGCAAATCTTTCAGGGATTGTAATTCAAAATCGTCCAGATTCACGCCATACTTTTCTTCTATTTCACTTATCAGATAACATTTGCCGGGAGAGATACCTTTCGCAAGGCCTTCCGAAACAGCCGGATCATCCATTGAAAAAGTTTGGACAAGCAAGACCGCTTCGAGATTATTCTCATCTGCATATGTCTGTGCCGACTCAGCCAGTTCATCGATCAATTCCGCCCGGCCTTCAGATGAATAGCAGTAGGAAAGAAGCATATCCATCTGTTGATCCGGAAAATACCCTTCTGAATTCAACTCATCAAGAAGAACATCAAACATGGCATCCGGTTCCGATGATCCTTTTAGCTTCTCTTTTACCTGACTGACGATTTCTTCTCCTTCCGGATTGATTCCTTCTGCTTTGGTCACCTTGCCTGCCTTATTGAGGGAAAGACAGACTGATGGATTGACATCGATATAAATCCGGTCCACTGTATGGAACTGGTTGTACACGTTCCAGGAAAAAATACCCAGGAAAAGCACTGCCACGGCGGATGCAAATGACAGGATCACACTCCGACCGGATTTATTTCTCCTGCCGGACTCCTGAGGAGTCCCCAACAGTTCCTCCTCGCTCTCAACCCGGACCGGCGTCCGGGCCATAATCTCGTCAAAACAGTCGGGAGCAAGGCTGAATAATGCTTTTTGTAATTTATTCTCCATATTATCCATAAATTGCTCCTTTCGTATCGTCTTTTGCACTTTTCTTAAGCTTCTTCATGGCACGATTGTATTTAACAAGCACTGTTCCGATAGGCATGTTCAATATCTCGGCAATCTCCCTGTGTCGGAAGCCTCCGGTCACATGCATGACCACAATCTCCCGTTCTTCCTCAGTGAGTACCAGAAAAAGCTGTTCCAAAAGGATTCTGGTTTCAGCATTTTCCACACTGTCCCATCCGATCCGAACTTCATGTTTGATCTCCGGATTGGACACCGGTTCCGGCTTTTTCTTCCTCTTCTCCATCAGAAACAGGTTCTTTCCTATCTTCATGATCCAGGCCATTGGATTTCCCTGTTGATACATGTGAGCAGATCCGTAAACCCTCAGGTAGGTTTCCTGAAGCAGATCATTCGCATCTTCCTGGTTCATGGTCAGAGAAAGTAGGAAGGAGAATACCGGCTTATATGTCAATTGATATAATTGTTCGAATGCATCCTTGTTCCCTTGGGCTATCTTTGGGAGCAAGTCTTTAGGTATAAATACATGATTCATCTGCCGAATCATCCTTTTCTGTAAATATTACTATGGCTAAAAGAATTCTATTAATTATAACACAGAAAAACATATTGGCAAAAGTAAAATATATCTTTCAATTATCCGGAAATTGAATCGTAACCCTTGTTCCCTGCTCCGGAGCGCTCTCCAGAGACAGTTCGGCACCATGCAAAGTCACGATATGTTTCACGATGGCCAATCCCAGGCCGGTCCCACCGGTCCTCTTTGAGCGGCTTTTATCTACGCGGAAGAACCGTTCGAATACCCTGTGCTGATACTCCGGAGGAATACCGATTCCATTATCAGACACCATGAGTTTGTGATCGCCTACATAGACGCGGATGTACCCTCCAGGTCTGTTATATCGGATGGCGTTATCGCACAGATTATATACCACCTCATCCATCATGTTTCTGTTTGCAGTGACGAGGGTTTTCTCCCCCTCCAGGCTAAAGGAAATATCATGTTCACGGGCTTTGAACTCTAACATATCCAAGCAGGTTCCGGCAATATCATATAAGTCTACTTCTTCGGTTTCAAAATCCGACTCTTTCAGGCCATCGAATTCAGACAATCTTAGGATATCATTGATCAAGGTAAGCAGTCTGTCCGCATTTTTATGGATTTCTGCTGCGAATTTCTGGGTATCATCCTCACCTGCCAGTCCATTTTCTATCAGTTCGGCATAACCTGAGATTGAAGTCAAAGGTGTTTTTAATTCATGAGATACATTTGCCGTGAATTCCTGGCGCAGGTTGGCGTGGTCCAGAATATCATTATGCTGGTTTCGGATATGCTCAATGATCGGTTCCAGTTCAGCATAGGTGTGTATCGTCTCTGGATGATTCATGTTGGCAGCGATCGCTTCCACCGGAGCCAGGAGATTTGTTGTCAATGCCTGACTGCTGAAGTAGCAGATCACCAGAAGAATCAGGATTACAAACAGGATCACCGGCACTGCATTCCAGAATATGTTGATAATACTGTGTGATTCTCTGGCAGTGCGGAGGATACTTCCGTCTTCCAGGCGGACAGCATAATAATAATTCGTCCGGTTGATGGTAGCAGACCGGCGGATAGAATATCCTTCCCCGTTCTCAATCGCTTCCTCGATTTCTTCCCTGTTTAAATGATTATCCAAACCTTCAATCCTGGCAACATTATCAAAGATTACATCTCCCTCTTTACTGATCAAAGTCAACCGGATACTGTCATTGTAAAGTTCGGAGGCATATTTTGAAAGGACTGCCTCATCCTGAATATTCTCTCTGTCGGAGAGGAGTCTTGTGCATATCCTTAAATTTTCTTTGACTTCTTCCCGAAATACCCGGTAACAGGCAAAAGTACAGAAAACTGCCGTCATCAAGATGGCGGCAGATGCAATGATCATTATTCTTCTGTTTATATACTGTTTCATGATAAAATGTACCCCACATTACGGACAGTTTTAATATAAGAACCGGTTTCCCCTAATTTTTTCCTGAGCGATTTGATATGGGCATCTAAGGTGCGGGACTCTCCCTCAAAATCTATCCCCCAGATTTTATCCATCAAAACGGTCCTTTTCATGACAATACCTGCATTGAGCAAAAGGTAGTGAAGAAGTTCATACTCTTTATAAGTGAGATCTACTTCCTGCCCCCTGATAAAACATTTTCTCTTGGAGGGATCCAGCACGATATCACCCAGCTTGATGGTTTCTTCCATATCTCTTCTACCACTTCTCCTCAGCAAGGCACGGACTCTGGAAATCAGTTCCATAACTCCGAAGGGTTTGATGATGTAATCATCCGCTCCACTGTCAAGGGCTTTTACCGTGTCGATCTCAGAAGACTTGGCAGTGATCATAATGACAGGAATGTCTCTGGTTATCGATGCAGTCCGCAGCTTTTCTAATACTTTCATCCCGTCCTCATCCGGGAGCATGATATCCAAAAGGACAAGATCAGGGAGTTCCTCTTCCAGGGCCTGATAAAAAGGAACCGCCATCTCAAAACCTTTGGTCAGGAATCCGTTTTTGGTGAGAGCATAACTCTCAATTTCACGGATATTCGCATCATCTTCTACAATATATATCTTCTGCATCTAAGTACCTCCGGCATCTCTCAGTTTCTATATCTCATATTATCATATCAAGACCTGTTTTCACAGGAAGAAGATAAGAATTCTCGTATTCTTCGATAATTCGGATATAATCATCGCCTGAAATAATCTGAGTATTACCGTGCATCTCATCAAAATTCCGGTTAGCTTCCATTCGCTTGATGATATGGAGGGATACATTTCCCGCATGGGCGCTGATTCTCTCAAAGCTGTTGGTCAGATCAAAGAAGGCTGCGCCACTGTGGGCATTACAGATCCCTTCCTGAAGTCTTAAGATATGGTGTTCCTTCATAACGTCACTCATCTGTCCGATGATATCGGACAGAGGCTCCGTTTTTATGACCAGAAGGCGGTCTCTGGTCCGGGATGCCGTAAAGAGGTTGGAAAGTATCTCACGTGCTGCTCTCATCATTATATCCAGTTCCCGCATTCCTTCTGCTGAGAAATTGATCTTGTTATGTTTCATATCCCTGGCAATGTAGGCTATATTCATACAATAATCGCCGATTCGTTCCAGGTCTCCGATGGAATTCAGGATTTCCGAGAGCATGAACTTGGCATCCTCAGAAAGTCCGGCCCGGTTAATCCTTATAATATAAGAAGTAAGTTCTGTTTCGCAACGATCTGCAAAGTGCTCATTTTTATCAAGCTGGGCAAATAAGCTTTCATCATACTGACGAATCATACCTGTGGAGAGCCTGAAATTTGTTTCCACACAGTTGATCATCTGTTCCATAAGTCTGCGGCATTGCTCAAGAGCGATGGCAGGTGTCTGAAGCAGTCTGTCATCCAGCTGCATAAACTCCTTCTCTTCCTCATCCTGAGGATCCGCCCCGATAATCCGCCCGGTCAGATTGGCCATGTGATTAGAAAAAGGCAACAGTACAAGACTTGTAATCAGGTTAAATCCAAGATGGATATTCGCGATGTCTCCTCGGTTTACCGGGTTAGAGAGGAAGGGTAATCCTACAGAATATACTAACCCATATATCACAATGAAAAAGAAGATTGCCCCAAAGATATTAAAAAGAAGATAGCTGAGAGAGACACGTTTCGCACTCTTATTCGCGCCGATGGCTCCTAACAAAATGGTCATACATTTTCCAAGGTTCTGCCCGATAATGATTGGTATCGCTGTGGCGAAGGTTACAGCACCGGTGGCTGACAAAGCCTGGAGAATACCGACAGAAGCACTGGAACTTTGAATGATTGCAGTGATGATAAGACCTGCGGCGATTCCCAGGAGTGGATTCTCAAAGGAGAGAAAGAACTTCTGAAAGGTGGGAGATTCCTTAAGGGGTGCAAAAACCTGCTCCATCATAGTCATGCCATAGAAGAGGACACCTAATCCGATCAGAATTCCGGCCACATCCTTCATTCTTTTCTTCTTGCCAAATAATATAATAAATGCGCCTACTCCAACCAGCATAGGTGCAAAGGACGATGGTTTTAAAAGCTTTAAGAACAGATTATCTGATCCGATATCACCAAGCCTCAGAATCTGAGCAGTGGCCGTGCTACCCACGTTTGCCCCGAAAACCACCGGGATTGCCTGGCCCAGTTTCATGATTCCGGCATTCACAAAACCGATCAACATAATCGTGGTGGCTGCAGAACTCTGGATGATGGCCGTAACAGCAGTACCCAGTGCCCATCCTTTGACTTCTCCGACACCTTTCTTCTTGCTGGTAGTTAGTGCTTCCAATATTCTCTGCAGGCTTCCTCCTGCCAGCAGTTCCAGGGAGGAACCCATCAGACTCATT
>CAMNGO010000135.1 GCA_946538445.1 uncultured Lachnospiraceae bacterium | reverse complement strand
CTCCACATCCTGCCCGGTCCTTTTTGCCTCAAGTCTGGTCACAAATAATCCTAACAGAAAGCCGATGGCAATCACAATGCCGTAATACATGACTTTAAAATTGCCAATCTGAATATATTGTCCTACATTAGAAAATACAATTCCAAGGTGAGGAAAACGGATATCAGTAAATTCCATGTTTTTTCTTCCCTTCTACATTTTTAACTGAAAGCATTATAATGCAAGTGAGGGAAAAAGTACATCTTTTTTTATATTTTCATGAAAAACCTTAAAAAAGAAGGGGCGCTTGGACAGACCCTTGTCAATAAAAGCAATAAATGGTATTCTTGTCATGGCAGTAATGGTACATAATTTTGAGATCACTATGTATCATCCGGTATATTTTTAGAAAGAAAAAACTTATATGAAAGAAAATGAGTTTACAATAAAAACGCACCCATGGAGGAGGGCCATTTCCCGTTTCCTTCCTCCGGCCTATGGATGCAGAGCTTTGTTGGCAATGGCTTTTATTAACATCATTACCTATTTTGGAAGCAGATTATTTACTTCCGGCTGGTATCACTATTCCATGGAGACAGCCTTGGACAAAGCTGTCCCTTATGTGAAGGAATTCATCATTGTCTACATACCGGTCTCCTACCTTCAATGGGCCATAGGTTATTATATGATATCCCGGGATACACGGGAGAACTGTAACACTTTGATCGGAGCAGAAATCATCGGTAAAATCCTATGTCTTATCTGTTTTCTTCTGCTGCCGACAACCATGGTCAGGGAGAACATCACAGGGGCAGACTTTTTAAACCGTTGTGTAAGATATCTTTATGAGGTCGATCCGGCAGATAATCTGTTTCCTTCCATCCATTGTCTGGATAGCTGGATTATCTTCCGAAGCACTTTCTATCTGAAGTCATTACCAAGATGGGCGAAGCCGTTACATCTTATTATTTCGTTATTGGTCTTTGCTTCCACGCTATTCGTGAAACAGCATGTGATCGTGGACGTTTTTGGGGGGATAATTGTAGCCGAAATCGGACTTCTGATCATGACCAGAGTAATCCGAAAGCATTGAAATGCATAGATGATGAATCATTCCATGAAAGAGAATCGAAGCTTATCCAAAAATTTAATATGGACTCTCGTCTCTCTGCTTCTTGCAATACTTACGATTCGACTGATCCTGAGGCAGAATCAGGATATATCCGTCAGTCAGCTGATCGATATCCTTCGATTATCTGACCGGTCTTACTTTATCCTGGCCATCGTATCAGCCGCTTTGTTCGTATGGTTTGAGGGTGTAGCCATATGCTCCATTCTGAAATATGCCGGTCACCCCAAAAGTCTTAGGAAAGGGCTCTTATACAGCACATCAGATATCTATTTCTCCGCCATTACCCCATCGGCAACCGGCGGGCAGCCCGCCAGTGCTTTCTTTATGACAAGGGACGGCATTCCTATGGGGATCGTAACGGCGACACTTATCCTGAATCTTATGATGTACACCCTTTCCATCATCGTCTTGGGACTACTGTCTGTTTTGATCAGCCCAAAGGCTTTCCGGGACTTTGGCGGTATCTCGAAGATTTTTATCGGAATTGGTTTCGTCGGTTTATCCGGCCTTTTTCTTGTCTTTTTTATTCTATTAAAAAAGGAAGATCTGATTTTTAAACCACTTTCGAAATTGATCCTGTTTCTGTATAATAGAGGATTGATAAAGGAAAAAGACAAAAAACTATCGAGGATATCAAAGATAGGAAATGATTATAAAGTATGTTCGGCCTTGATATCAGGGAGAAAGAGAGTTTTGTTTACTGCATTCCTGTGGAATCTGATCCAGAGATCGTGCCAGCTTGTGGTGCCTATGCTTATCTTTGCATCACTTGGCGGTGAGAAGATCAAGATGGTCCTGGTATTTTCCAAGCAATGTCTGGTAACCATCGGATACAATTTTGTCCCGATCCCGGGCGGCATGGGAATCTCTGATTACCTCATGCTCGATGGTTTCTGCCAGATGATGGACCGACAGATGGCTTATAGTGTGGAACTCATCAGTCGCGGGATCACATTTTATATCTGTGTATCCATCAGCGGCATCATTACCTTGATAGGATTTTTGTGTAGGAGGACTAACCATGATAGGGGTTTATGACTATACTGTAATACTGACATATTTATCACTTATTTCCGGAATGCTCGGCATCATTATCACTGTTACCGGAGTAGGACATCCTGAAATCGGCATATTTTTCCTGATGGTATCCGGGATCTTCGATTCCTTTGATGGGACTGTGGCAAGAACCAAGAAAAACCGAACCAAGCTGGAGAAAGATTTCGGTATCCAGATAGACTCCCTGGCCGATCTCATCGCTTTTGGAGTACTTCCGGTTTCCATAGGGCTTGCCCAGCTTAGGATCAGCGGAATCTTCACTGAGATTGTCAAAAAAAAAGATTATGATGGATCATTTCCCATGCTTATCATTCTGCTTGTTATCGCATTGTTCTACGTGCTTGCCGCACTGATCCGGCTTGCTTATTTTAATGCGACCTGTGAGATGCGCAATGAAGAATCAAAACAGACAGGAGTTACTTATTATATAGGACTTCCGGTCACTTCCGCAGCCCTGATATTCCCATTGGTCATGGTTCTTCATTTTTTCGGCAAATGGGATCTGACCATCGTATATTTCCTGGTAATGCTGGTGGTGGCGATCGCTTTTGTTCTGAACGTGAAAGTGAAAAAACCCGGAAAAATCGGATTGCTGATCCTGATCGCAATCGGGGTTGTCGAGTTTATAACCTGTATCATCTCATTTAACACCTACACAATATAGATAGTATTCATCAGGTATGATCATATGAGCATATTGAACTTTCTATACAAAAACAAAATAGGCCGGGTCTTTCTCAGGCCTTTGATCAGCAAGCCTGTGTCAGATCTGTGTGGAAAGATGCTTGACAGCAGGATATCCAAAGTATTGATCGGTCCCTTCGCAAAGAAGAATGCCATCCGGAAAAGTGACTATCAGATGGATGATATACACAGTTTTAATGATTTCTTCTGCAGAAGAATAAGGGATGGCCTGAGGCCTGTCAGTGAGGAAGATAGTGATTTGTCCGCCCCTTGCGATGGACTGCTTAGCGGATATGAAATCAATGAGGAGACGCTACTGAGCGTGAAGCAATGTCAGTATTCAATCCACAGACTCTTAAGAGACAGGAAACTTGCCTCCGGCTTCCAAGGGGGGTATGCCCTGGTATTCCGTCTGTGCGTGAATCATCTTCATCGATATATGTATTTTGATTCAGGTTGGAAATATAAAGACAGGATAATAGACGGGGTTTATCATACAGTAAGACCTGTTGCCCTGGAGGAATTCCCGGTATATGTGGAAAACAGCAGGCAATACAGCGTGATCGATACGGATCAGTTCGGTCGGGCGGTGCAGATGGAAGTCGGAGCCATGCTTGTGGGCCGAATCGTAAATGAACATCCTTCTGCCGGCAGAGTTTTAAGAGGAGAGGAAAAGGGACATTTCGAATACGGAGGTTCTACCGTAATCCTTCTTCTTTCCAAAGACAAAGCAGTGCTCAGACAGGATATCCTGGATCATCTAAATAAAAATGTAGAAATCCCGGTAATGATGGGAGAAGTAATCGGAAGACAAAAAAATGCGGACTAATCAAGTCCGCATAAAGAAAGTATATAGATTCTTATGGAGGAATAAAAATGAAATTAGGTATCGTCGGGCTTCCCAATGTGGGAAAAAGTACCCTGTTCAATTCACTGACTAAGGCAGGCGCAGAATCTGCCAACTACCCTTTCTGCACCATTGACCCCAATATCGGGATCGTGGCAGTGCCGGACAAACGGCTGGCTGTTCTTTCGGACATGTACGATTCTGCTAAAATCGTTCCCGCCACCATCGAGTTCGTTGATATCGCCGGCCTGGTCAAGGGCGCATCCCATGGTGAAGGTCTGGGAAACCAGTTCCTGGCCAACATCCGTGAGGTGGATGCCATCGTCCATGTGGTCCGTTGTTTCGAGGATTCCAACGTAATCCATGTTGATGGTGAGATCAACCCTTTACGTGATATTGAAACCATTAATTTTGAGCTCATTTTCTCCGATATCGAAGTGTTGGAACGTCGAATCGCCAAGCAGACCAGGGCCGCTCATAATGATAAGAAGGCCGCTGCAGAGCTGGACCTCTTAAAACGTATGAAGGATCATCTGGAAAACGGGCAGCTGGCCAAGAATTTCGAGACAGAAGAAGAAGAAGAACAGGCCTGGATCAAGGAATGGAACCTGCTCACGGATAAACCGGTTATCTTCGCAGCTAATGTCTCAGAGGACGATCTGGCAGATGACGGTGCATCCAATGAGTTTGTAACTCAGGTTAAAGAATATGCCAAAGACTGTGACGCAGAGGTATTTGTAGTCTGTGCTCAGATTGAACAGGAGATCGCAGAGCTGGATGAAGAAGAAAGAGCTCTCTTCCTGGAGGACCTGGGATTATCCGAGTCCGGTCTGGAAAAACTGATCAAGGCCAGCTATTCTCTCCTGGGATTGCTCTCCTATCTCACTGCCGGTCCCATCGAATCCAAAGCCTGGACCATAAAAAAAGGTACCAAAGCTCCCCAGGCTGCCGGAAAGATCCACTCAGATTTTGAGCGTGGTTTTATCAAGGCAGATGTTATCAGCTATGACGATCTTATCGCCAACGGCAGCATGGCTGCAGCCCGGGAAAAAGGGTTGGTACGGTCTGAAGGAAAAGAGTACGTCATGCAGGACGGAGATGTGGTACTGTTTAAGTTTAACGTTTAATCTTTTGCACGTATAACCAAGAGGTAACCCTCTTTTAGACGGAGGGTTGCCTCTTTTTCTATGATCTCATTGCTTACCCCAAGGCTTACGTATGGAGGCAGTTCCCCGTCTTCCATGGGGTAGGAAAATCCTATCAGGTCAATCCCTCCGGCAGTCCCGGAGAGGGACAGGAGGGAGAAATAATCCTTTGGATCGCGAGGTTGATATCTTCTTATGGCAGGGCCTTTCAGAAGCTCAATCTCATTATGTTCGTCCAAAATGGTACAGGGGATGCCCAGATCGGTCATGGTGACCAGAGCACCCAGATTGGATAAGGTATGATCCAGGCGTGTCCCGGTGGCTCCCAGGATCCACACCCTTCCTTCCGGATCCCCGTTATCCAGAGTATCCTTTGTTTTCTCTTCCGAATCTTCCATCCACAGGTCCCTGGCATATAGAACAGCCAGTTCTGTGTCGGTGTAGTCTTTTCTTGATGGAAATTCTCTGATGGGAACTCCCATATCCCGGTAAGGGATCAGGAGATCATGATTCTCAAGACTGTCGAAATCTCCCAGGATATCCGTCGGCACCAGACCAAGTTCATGGCAGGCTGCCAAACCGGAATCTGCCGCGATAACCCGGTCAAATGCATGATCTTTCAAAAAATCCGTGGCGAAGGACAGGGAGAGATGACCTCCTGTTACAATCAGTATCTTCATCAGCCCCATCCTTTCTTACC
This sequence comes from uncultured Lachnospiraceae bacterium, assembly GCA_946538445.1. Taxonomy (GTDB): domain Bacteria; phylum Bacillota; class Clostridia; order Lachnospirales; family Lachnospiraceae; genus Anaerobutyricum. The sequence continues at coordinate 311 of CAMNGO010000135.1, read as the reverse complement.
ATTTCTTTTTCTGAGCCAGTTCTTCGTAAAACATAATGTAATCATCATATCTCAGCCGGCTGATCTTTCCCTCTTCCAGGGCTTCTTTTACCTTACAGTCCGGCTCATGGGTATGGCTGCATCCGTTATAACGACATGTGTTCTCATAAGGTTCAAATTCCGGAAAATAATATCTCAGATCTTCCTTGTCCATATCTTCCAGATACAGGGAACTGAAACCCGGGGTATCCATGAGGTAAGTGTCTTTACCCAGGTAGATCAGTTCCGAATGTCTGGTGGTATGCTTTCCTCTGCGGATCTTCTCACTGATA
>CAMNGO010000134.1 GCA_946538445.1 uncultured Lachnospiraceae bacterium | reverse complement strand
CATCTGGTTACCACCGTTCAGAGTATAATATAAAGTTGTTCCGTAGGCGCCGCTTATAGTAAACTGTTTTCCCGTGGCAGTGTTGGAAAATGCAACACTCGGTACCGGAGTAGGAGTAATACCGGTATATTTTGGGCGCACATAGACTCTCTGTATTGTCCCGTTATGGGTACCGATCGTCTTCGCTTTATTGCCGTAATAATGTCCATTAAACCGGGTGACTTTATCCGAAACATTTCCTTCGATAAAATATCCATCCTTATCATAGATACCTACATGGAGATATCCTTTCGTGGCGGGGCGATAGTAGAAAACCAAGTCGCCTGCCTTTCTGGCGCTGGCATCCACCACGACTGCGCCACACTTGTTGACAAGGTTTCTATAAAATTCCCCGCAATTGGCATTCAATTTTCTTTCATAATCAATTACACTGGTTGAAACACCGGCAAGTCTGGCGCAATCCAACACGAAATCCGCACACCATGGCTCCGTGTACTTCAGTTGGCCTTCTGTCTTGTTGACCTGGGCCTTAGCTACCGCCTGCATATTTGCGTCGCCCTTATCAGTCAATGTGAATTTCTGGTTGAAATTACCACTCCTGGTCTGGTAGGCATAGGTTTGGACAGGTTTCTGCCAGATAGCCGTCATCATCAGAACGGCTATAAGAAACAGGGCAGGAACCCATCGGTTTCTTAAAGGTTTTTTCATATTTTCCCTCCTTAAACTAATAATAATATCATTTGTCTTCTGCAATATATCTGACAAAATATTAGTAATCTTAGTATAACCTAACAGAAGAATGGATTGCAACGACTAATTGTACAACTTAACCAGATCATTTTCGATGACACAACTCTTATAATCCTGTTATAATAAAATCATGGTATAAGTTTTAATTTGATTATAATCTGAAAGGAAAGAAAAATGATATTCTACTTTACAGGTACAGGCAATTCCCAATATGTTGCCCAGTCCATGCTTGGCCCTGAGGAGAGACTGATCAGCATCAAGGAGGCTGTTGAGAGACGCACATATACATTTGAGGTGGAGGAAGGGGAGAAAATAGGATTTGTCTGCCCGGTATATTTTGGCGGACTGCCCACTATCGTGATTCATTTCATCCACCATCTCTATTTGACGGGTCAGGAGCCGGTCTACACTTATGTCATCCTGACCAACGGAGGAGGGCCTATGGGAGCAGATCGGATGTTCCGGGCCTATATGGCCAAAAAAGGATATCCTGTGGATATCCTCTACTCTCTGACCATGCCGGACAATTATTGTATTCTTTATGATGTTCCATCCGAAAAAGAGGAAGAGAAGATCCTTGCAAAGGCAGAAGCCCGGTTGTCCTTCCTCAAAAAAATCATTTCAGAAGACCTGGCGGATGCAGGACAGGAGTCCTTGGGCCGCCGTGCCATAAAGGATTTCCGTCCCTACCATTCAGGTAAGAAGGAAAAAGCAGCTACAGCACTGCTTTATCCGCTCTATATTAAGGGCAGAAAAACAAGGAAATTCTGGGTGGATGACCAGTGTGTGGGATGTCATGCCTGTGAACAAAGATGCCCGGCACATGCCATAAAACTGATCGACGGAAAGCCGGTGTGGGTCAAAGACCGCTGTGTTCACTGCCTTGGCTGCCTGCGATGCGGAGCCATCCATTACGGAGATGCAGACAGCAAACATGGCCGTTATAAACACCCCATCTTCCGGAAAAAGCATTAGATTATCAGCAGCTCATCCGGTTCCACATGGCAAGTCAGCGGCAGGATCTCTACCCCTGCCTCTTCCGCTTCCCTCATGACCCGTCCGAATTCCGGATGGGTTTTTATATTGGGTCTGACTTCCGTCACCCCATCCATCTGGATGACAAAAGCAGCGATGGCATGATAGCCTTCCAGGCGGGCACGGATCAGCTCCCGCAGGTGTTTCACGCCCCTCTCAGTGGGAGCATCCGGGAAATATCCGATCCCATCGATTTCAAGAGTGCATCCTTTGACTTCCATGAGGTATCTTTCCCTACCTCTTTCCATGTAGAAGTCCAGCCTGGAATCCCCGTATCTGTACTCCGGAGTCACCCGGTCATAGCCCTGTGTCGACAGCCATTCTCTGACCACCTTGTTTGGCGCCTGGCTGTCGATGTTGAAAAGGATTCCATTTCCTTTTCGTACCGCTACAAGGTCATATCTCGTCTTTCTTCCAGGTGTCCCCGGCTCCGTCAGGTAAACGAAAGCGCCGGGAACCAGCAGTTCCCGGCATCTTCCTGTATTCTTGACATGAACGGTCTCCACCCGGCCATCGATCTCCACATGAGCGATAAATCGGTTGGGTCGATCGATGAATCTTCCGGTAGTTATATTGTCATATCTCATAAGCAAAATCCTTTGATCAAATCTATATAATCCGGAGCCTCTTCATAAAGGCCATGCCCCAGATCATCGTACATCTTAAGCTGGCTGTCGGGTATCCGTTCTGCGATCTCCACCGAGGCTTCCCCGGTGACAATCTTATCCTGCCATCCTCCAACCACAAGAGTCGGGCAGCTGATACGGGGCAGTTCATCATATGTATTATGTGTTAGGCAGGAACGGGCCTCGATCAGGAAGCGTTTGAAACTCCTGGGTTTTCCGATATTCCCGAGCATGCGATACACGATCCTCTCCCTGCGAAGCCTTTTTTCGCTGTAGCATTTTTCGGCGGTATCCATCATGATGCCTTTGTAATCTCCATTCTTAGCCATGTTCATCCAGCCCAGTATGACTTCCTGGATCGTCTGGTTTCTCCTGCATAAAGTCACAGTAAGCACCAGTTTGTCCACCTTATCCGGATGATCGATGGCCAGCCACTGGGCGATCATTCCACCCTGGGAGACCCCCACCACTGCGCAGCCTGACAGGCCCAGCTCTTCCATGGCCAGATTAAGGTCATCTGCCATGTCTCTTGTCGTCATCTTCGGGGGAAGACTGACTCTGCGGCTGAAAACATAGACTGTGAAATCATCCGCCAGACCCCGATAGAGATAGGCGAAAGGAAGGGCCATCCCTTTTACCGTCTTCAGGCCGTCTCCCACACCGGGGAGCAGCACCATAACCCTTTCCCCCCGGCCAAATCGGACATAATCCATCTCGCCGGTCGCCAGACTCAGATGTCCGTTTTTCGCATCCCAGGGAGCTTTCATCCCCGGATATCCTTTTTCGTCCAGCAATGGTTTTAAGCCGATGAAGACTTTCTTTCTGTCCCAGGACTGTTTTAGATCCTTACCTTCTTTCTTAATAATTCCCATATCCGTACCTTTTCCCTACCTGCATTTATGGCCGGAAGCCGCCTCAAAGTTATATTTCACGATCCCCAGATCGATCTTGGTCATGATCCCTCTTCCGGCGGTGATCACAGCTTCTTCCCCGTCCAGTTCGATGGTAAACTTCTGCTGGTTCACAGCCGTGGGCGCCATCCTTGCTGCCGTCACACCATTCCGGAACCAGAGAGGCATATCCTCCACCGGGATCTTACAGTGTTTTTCCAGCGGTTTTGACTTATGTTTCTTACCTCCTGTCTCCCCGTAACCGATGGCAATGACACAGACCAGCTTGTCATGAACCTCCAGCTTCGCTTTACATTTGCCCCTGCGAAATGTGCCGCCAACCCAGCAGGTGTTCAGCCCCATCATCTGCGCCACCAGGACGACCTTCTGCCCGTAATATCCCCCCAGTTCCTCCAGATTCGGATAGATCTTGGGGCCGACAATGGCGATGTAATTCTTCACGTTGGTAAATGCCCCGTAATGGGACAGAAACGTCTTGAAGCACTCCGGATCATCCAGGATCAGCTGCATATGCAGACCGCTCTCCTCGTTGCACTCGGCGATCAGTCCCTCCAGCTTCGATACCAGTTCCTCCGGAATCGGCTCATCCTTGTACTGTCTTACACTGTGTCTCTCTTTGATTGCCTCTTTGATATCCATACTATACCCCTTTCTTCAGTCTTCCTCTTCCACTCCTAATCCGTAGTAGAGTAATTCATTATATTTCCTGTTGTAATACTCATTTGCTTTTTTCCTGGCCCAACGGTCCCGGTCATCCACGATGGCCAGCATCTCGTCGGCGATCTCCTCCGCCGATCCGGGCCTGGCATGATCCAGGTAACGGATCATCCGGTTCATGGTCATCTCGGTCCCCAGACTGTCTGCGATAGCTATCCCGAACTCCTCCGGGTACCCCATACGAACGATGGTCTGGACTAATTCCTGGTGGATTCTCTGCCTTTGGTTCATGGTGCGATTACCCCTCTCAAATGGTATATATATTATAATTCATATGGCTATACAAAATCAATCTAATGCTGTATTTCAAGAGTCAGAATCGATGATTGAAAGAAGATAGAAAGTATACTATAATCATACCACGGGATTCCTCCACGGAGGGAGACCTATTGTGAGAATATAAGGGAATCCGATTAGACGTTTTTGCCAAAGATGAAGCTGGTACCAGATTTGATGTAGAAGTTCAGATTCGAAATACTCCTGTCACAAAAAGAAGTAGATATTACCATTCCCAGATGGATATGGATATGCTTTTAAGCGGTATCTCTTATAATGAGCTTCCAGATAGCTATGTGATTTTCATATGTGGCTATGATCCATTTAGGCAAGGAAAATATCGTTACAGGATAGAAAGTCATTGCGAGGAATGTCCGGATATGGAATATCAGGACGGTGTTCACACTATTATCTTAAATAACTGCGGTAAAAACCCTGAGGAAGTTCCCAAAGAATTAGTTAATTTTCTGGAATTTACGAAAAAACCTTTAGAAGAAAGTGAAGAGAAAACAGAAGACGCATATATCTGCTTACTGCAGGAGAGTATCCGGTATATTAAAAACAGCAGAGAAATGGGGGAAAGGTATATGACATTTGAAGAGATGTTACAAGAAGAACGTGAAGAAGGCCGTATGGAAGGCCGAACTTCATTACTTATTCAACTTGTGAATGATGGTGTTATCACCTTGGAGCAAGGAGCAAAAACCATTGGAATATCTTTAGATGAATTCCAAAAGTTAATATTAGATTCAGCCGAATAATAACCAATATCTATTAGAAAACGGAGGAATCCTGTTTTTACATAAGAGAAGAATAGATATTGATTATTCAGCCTAGTCCAGATAACAGGTACCTGTCATTATTTAATGTATGATATTTATAATAGCTCAGAGTATGAACTGCCCACAACCGACTTTTCAGGCGTCGGATGGGGTTATCTATGCTGGCGCTCTAGTGCCAGTCCCTGTCAAGGCCGCTAAGCGATCCTGACAGCATACGGCGTGTCCACTACGCCTCTATCCCATTCCTTCCGGTTTGGGATTACTTTTCTTAGAATATTTGCGGCCCCGTTGATGTCCGCATTGCTCTTTGTCCCGTCAAAATGTCTGTACCACGACCGGCTGATCCTCTTTCCGGAGAAGACCGGAATCTCTTTTTTCTCTTCCCCTTCTCTTTTTCCGTATACCGGGATCTCGTCCCCTGCCAGGAAGTCAGCTTTCGAGGTATAGCTCTCCTCAATAGAGAAGAAGGCGATGCCCTTTTCTTCCAGTTTATACCTGAGCATGTCCGCAAATACGCAGTAGGGTATCTGCACAAAGACCTGGTTATTGACATGCCCCAGGGAGATCTCCTGCTTCTGGAATACATTATGGCCCAGCACCACAAGATCCACGCCCTGCTCCTCCGCCCATTCGGCGATCTTACGGCTGGCCTTGTGCATCAGGTCCTTCAGGATGCGGCTGCGCCGGTCCGTCAGATGCCGGATCCTTTTTGTGATGTGTTTCCTGTTACACTTTTCGGCTTCTGACTTCAGCCGGGCCAGTTCCTTATT
>CAMNGO010000133.1 GCA_946538445.1 uncultured Lachnospiraceae bacterium | reverse complement strand
AAGTCCTCACCATTTAACTGGATCCATGGTGTATCACTGTAATCATCATAGTAATCATCCGCGCCATATGCCTTGTTCAGAAGACCCATCATAGTGTGGATTCTTGTCGCGTTCTCATATGCTTCCGGATTATATTTCTTCACCCAGAGAAGCTTGGCAAGCGGATAAGTGCCTGCCAGAGGCATACCGGACATATCATAAAGGTCATCAGCGCTCAGCCCTGCATCTTGGAGCATCTGATCCATCTCCGGAACCATCTCAACACCACGGAGATCCTGCCAGATGATGATTGGTGTGGTGAATCCGCCGTCCTTGTCACGGGTGATAGCTGTACAACGGAACATGGTACAGCTGATGGCTGCGATCTCTTCGGGATCGATCCTGGCATCTTCCAGGGCATCTCTGGTAGTGCGATAGAGATTCTCTATCATAGCCGGGCCATCACATTCAACACGGCCTGGGCTCGGATAAGTCAGTGGATTTAAATGCTGACCTACACCAATCTGATTTCCCTCGAAATCAAAGACAACAGTCTTTGAGCTGGTTGTACCACAGTCAATACCAACTACATATTTCTTTTCCATAAGTAACCTCCTTTAAAAATATATGTTTTCGTACTTTATGCTTCGTACTATTTTATTCTTTTCTATAAGATAAGTATAACTTTTTTAGCAAAAAACACCATATTGAAAATAATTTCAATATTTTTTTCATCAAATTCGTTATTTTTTTAACTGATTCAGATGTTATACTTATACATTTTAGATAATTCTGTTCATTTTTCTGATTTTCCATCCATTTTACAGTTCCACAGTATCCGAATGGCTCAATTCGGTGGAGATCAATATCATCTTTGCCATCCGGCTATAAGGGTTCTGAAGGGAATGGATCTCCCCCTTCCCTATATGAAGTACATCCTCGGGTTGCAGAGTAATACTCTTCCCGTCGACCACTGCATCCATCTCTCCTTCCAGAAGGAAGCATACTTCATCCTTTAGCCGGTGAACTCTCGGTGTCAGGCTCTCACCGGGACCCAGAAGGATCAGCTCACATCGAAAATCCCCGGTGGCGCAGATATGGTCCCTGATAAAACTCTTATTTTCATATTCTGTATAATGATTACGGTATAATTTCAAAATCATATCCTCCGGTTTCTACTGAAAAAGGTTACAAAAAATGTTAAGGAAAAGAAAGAATCCCGACGACAAAAGTCGGCGGGATTCATAAAATATCACAGATACTTTGACATCTCATAGAGAGAGTCATAGATACAGGTAGGTACCACATCCGATTCTGCCACAGTCTGCATATCCGCTTCACCGGTCAGCACCAGGAAGCCACGGCAGCCGTTATCCACGCCCGTCCTTACATCAGTATAAAGGCGGTCGCCCACGAAAGCCATCTCTTCCGGCTTATAGCCTGTGATCTCCGTGATCATATCCACCGTCTCTTTCCAGGGTTTACCGAGGAACCTGGGCTTTACGCCGGTGGAATCAGTGATCAGAGTACACATGGCACCGCAGTCCGGCATAAAGCCGTAATCTGTAGGGCAGTTGGTATCCATATGGGTAGCGATAAAGGGAACACCGTTGCGAATATAATGGCAGATCCGGTCCAGCTTGTGATATGTCAGGGTAGTATCAAAACTCTGTACACAGACATCCGGATCTTCCTCCACCAGATTCAGTCCCTTCTTTCTCCAGTTGTCCTCCAGCAGGGGGGTCCCGTTCAGGAAGATTCTCGCCCCGGGATAATTGACCATAAGGAACTCCGCACAGACATCCCCGGCAGTGACTACCTTGCTCTCATCCACATAGATGCCCAGCTTGGCAAGCTTCTCAACATAAACCGATGGTACCCGGGAAGCATTGTTGGTGAAAAAGATGAAATCCCTCTCCGGATCCTCCTCCACTTTTCGGATGAAATCCAGAGATCCGTCTATCAGATCATTGCTGATGTAAACGGTTCCATCCATATCCAGTACAAACAGCTTCACTCCTTTTAAAGCTTCTTCTTTCGGCAGTGTCATATCTTATCCCTCCCCGTAATACTGATCCAGTAATTCATCTGTATATTCCTCCAGCAAACCCAGTTCGTAGAAAAATTGCAGAGCGGCATAACGGTCTCTCTGTTCTTTGGAGCAGAGCATAATATCTCGCATATGATCCTTGCTGAAACCAAACTCCACCGGGCTTGTCCATCCGTTTAAGGCCCGTATGCAGGCTTCCGCCCTCCTGGATTTCTCCACGGTCTCCCGGATCAGGGAAATGATCTCCTCCTCATGTTCTTTGATTCCGGCGATCCTTGCCTTGACATTGTCCGGATCATTTCTTTTCTCTTTGTCATAGAGACGGATCACCGGATCAGCGGCCGAAGTATAGATTCTGCGCATCTCGGCCACCCAGGAATCATAGTCAAAGGTATCGGCATGAAGAGCAGCTTTTTGGTAGTCGATGGGCAGTTTATCCAGGAACATCTCATACATTTTAGTGATCACACAAGTTGCCATACCTACACAGGTGCCATGCAGTTCCCCATAGTCCCCTCCCAGCAGAGAGAGCATCTCCATGACGTGAGCCATGGAATGTTCCGCCGCGGAACCGGGTCTGGAACTGCCCACAAAGGACATGGCAATACCGCACATAACCAGGGATTCCATCAAGTATTGCATGGCATCGGAATCCCTTCTCACGAGACCGTCGATATTTGCCACCACTCTTTCTGTGGAATCCATCATGATCTGAGCCACTTCATCACAGTAGGACTCTCCGTTGAGGATATGGGACAGACGCCAGTCGTTGGTATCCAGGAATTTGGCCAGAATATCGCCCACTCCTGCTGCCACCATCTTATCCGGGGCAGTGGCCAGGATATCCGTGTCACCGATAATACCGCTGGCACAATGGGCAGGCAGGCTTCGTTTCAGTTTGTCGATAATGACGGGAGATACATCGGATGCATAACCGTCCATGGATGGTGCCGTTCCCACGATATAATAGGGGATATTCTTATGGAAAGAGATATATCTTGTAATATCGTTGATGGTTCCGGACCCCACAGCAATCATGAGGGCGATATCCTCAGGCACCACATCCTGCAGTTCTTTGATATGAGATTCCTCAGTGTGCATCTTTTCATAAGGGAAAATAAACTTATCCACCGGATATCCTGCCTCTTCAACCAGACTGTATACTTTCTCCCCGGCAACCTTCCATGTGTTGACATCTGCCACAAGGTACAATTTGTCTGTTTTCTGTAGTTTTTTTCCGGTTTTCAGATTCTGATCAGCCAGAAATTCCGGGAGTCTTTCCACAGCACCTTTTCCGATGGCGATGTGCTCGATCCCGATGTAATGCTCTTTACCGCAGCTGCAGGAAAACCGACCGTGGGCCAGCTCATCTATAGAGTATTCCAGCAAATGCTTATCCATAGAATTCATCTCCTTTTCAAATAAGTTAAAAGTCAGTAGGGGGCCCATTCTTCTGAGTGAGTCTTGAATAGTGAGAATAGTCCGATACCCTCTCAGGTACCGAACTATTCATCAATCAGATCCTATATAAGCATCATATAGTCGTCAGAGATCAAAGGGTGGCAAGTTCATCGTTGATTGGCTTGATGGCAGAGTAGATCTTACGGTATACTCCGTTGAATTTTGCATATTCCTGTACATTTTCCGGAATCGGCATAACCATCTCATCACGAAGCTTAACCAGTTTATCACAGGCTTCCGGAACTGTCTTATAAACTCCGGCGCCAACCATGGCGAGGATAGCAGCACCCAGAGCAGCGGCGTTCTCAGAAGATCCAGCCGGAATCTGAACAGGAATACCATAGATATCAGCCATCATCTGTCTCCAGATCGGAGCCTTGGAACCTCCGCCGCACATTCTCATGGTCTTGATATCCACACCGAAATCACGGTACTTCTTCATGGAGTCATTCAGTGCATAAGTAACGCCTTCCATGACGGCACGGGTCATATCTGCCTTGGTGTGGATGGAAGAGAGTCCAAAGAATCCACCTCTTGCATTTACATCCCAATATGGAGATGCCTCACCCATAAGATAGGGGAGATAGATCAGTTTATTGGCACCGATTGGGGAGGCATCAACCAATTTATCAATCTCAAGATAATCCTCATCATCCGGAAGGAAGGTGTTGCGCCACCATTTTACAGAGAATCCTGCTGAGTTAACAAGACCCATCATGTGCCATGCGTTTGGCACGGCTGTACAGAAAGTATAAACTCCACCGGTGGGATCCATGGTAGGTTTATCCGTGTAAGCAAAAACAACACCGGAAGTACCTACGGTAGTGAAAGCACGTCCTTCTGCTACCACGCCCGTTCCAACGGAAGCAGCAGCATTATCGCCTGCGCCTCCTACTACTACGGTACCAGGTAATAATCCGACAGCTTCTGCCACCTCAGGGAGGAGTGTGCCGGTTACTTCGCAGGACTCATAGAGTTTGCCAAGCATGGACGGCTTGATGTTCAGTCCATCCATCATCTCCTCTGACCAGCAGCGCTTCGGGGTATCCAAAAACTGCGTTGCGGATGCGTCGGACATCTCAGCTGCAAAATCACCGGTAAGACGGTAGCGGAGATAGTCTTTCGGAAGAAGAATATGCTCTACCTGGGCAAATACCTCAGGCTCGTTCATCTCTACCCAATAGAGCTTGGCGGCAGTGAGGCCTTCTCTCGGCGGATTGCAGGTTACTTCCAGGAACCTGTCGGCTCCGATCTTCTTGGCCATTGCTTCCGTCGCTTCACCTGTCCTCTGGTCATTCCAAAGAATCGCTCTGCGGAGCGGAGTTCCGTTCTTGTCAAGAAGGGTAAGGCCCATCATCTGTCCGGAAAAACCGATACCTAATACATCTTCCTTGGCAACCCCTGATTTCTCCATAACGTTCCTGATGGCGACCACGGAATAATTGTACCAGTCCTCAGGATCCTGCTCAGACCAGCCGTTGTGAGGCTGATAAAGTGGGTACTCCTTAACATCCGATGCAATCTCTTTTCCAAACTCGTCGAACAAAACTGCTTTGATTCCACCGGTTCCCAGATCCAGTCCAAAGAAATAACGCATAATATACCTCCTTTTTAATTATTATGAATATTTTCCGATACTATTTTCATATTTATTATTATATAAACTTTTAGATAATATGTCACCATTGAAACAAATTTCATTAACAATTTCATGAAAATGTATGATTTGAGAGAAAAAAACACAGATTTCCTTCATGGTAGAATGGAAATCTGTGTGATTGGATTCATATCATGTAATATAGTTTTTTTGCCAGCTGATAGTCCAGAAAGAGGACATCCGCATATTCTCCCGAAAGGATAGCCTTGGCAGTTGACGCTTTGTTTTCCCCGGAAAGAAGAACGATCTTCATAGGAATCTTCCGGTAGATATCCAGATCGATGGCAATGGTACGGTCCTTTACCGGGGAGTCAATCTCCCTGCCGTCCTCATCCAGCATATGCAGGATAAAGTCTGCCACCAGGCCACGATCCATCAGCATATCCTGCTCTTTTTTAGTGAGGTATCCTGATTTTTCATTGGACAGAGGGGAGGCAATCTCCGGCCTCCATCCTCCTGCTCCGGCGATGGAGATGGAGATATTCTCATAGTAATTTTGGAAGATATCGGCGTAGCTTTCCCGGATCTTCTCTCTGGTCTCCAGGGAAGTTTTCATAAAACCGGAATCCTTGATCACATATTTCTCCCCGCTGAAGGTCAGCGCCGCCCGCCTTACGAGGGTTTCCACATCATAATCCTCTCCACACCGGTAGATATCCCCCTGCATGGTCACAACATTTATATTCTTTTTCTGGCAAGGGTTCAAAGCACGGATCACATTATGAACCGTCC
>CAMNGO010000132.1 GCA_946538445.1 uncultured Lachnospiraceae bacterium | reverse complement strand
TAAAATATTCACAAAGCAGAATCTCCTTCTTCTGTTTCATCTCTTTCCTCTCTTTATGCAGATCCGCTCATTCTCAGCTGAGGGTTATCTTGATGGTCGGCGTCCCTAATTCAGTAAAACCTTCCCTGTCTTTGATATGAATCTTTACGTCATGTTCTCCCTCTTCCAGACCGGAGAGATTGATCCAGGGATCAAAATCAGTGGCTTTGGCACTGTTGGCCTGAGATTCCGCACCTTCGATATCCATGTAATACTTGTTGGATGCATCGTATGCCACCTTATAACCGGAATTATTTTTCACTTTCAGTTCATTATTCTCGAAATAGATCCTTCGGGTAATGATCTTTTCAATCTTTGCGCTGATTTTGATGGAAGTGGTGTTCTCGGCCAGGATGACTCCTTCCGGGAAAGTGGTGGAATCGATATCAATGTTCTGTTCATAGTTGGCGCTGAGACCTTCCAGGGACACCTCCCCCAGATCCAGGGATTCCAGAGTGTCATAAACTTCTTCGGAAGCCGCTACTTTTATGGTCTTAGGTTCATAATCGAATTCCGTGATGACATAACCGGATTCCGGTTCACCATAATAGCCAAGTTTCACCTTCACATCCTTTGTCTTCCACAACTTGACAGATACATTTACAGTGGAAGCAGACATCTCAATCTGAGAATTTTCAATTATTTCGCCCTTATTATCATATAACACCGGTTTGGCAGAGACTGTGATATCCTCTTTGATATTGTCCATCTCCACGATAGCCCGGATCTCCTTGGCATTCTCCATGAGATTCTCGGGGCCTGTGACTCGGATGAGGTTCGGTGTGGTAGTGCTCTCTCCGATATAATACCCATCTGCGACGGTACCGTTCACTGTGGCATTCACCGGCAGATTAACACTGATGATCTCATCTTTTTCGATCTTCATGGTGTTCACACTGCCAAGGTTTATCTCCAGCTGGTCCTGATATTTGCTGCAGGTCACATCAATGGGTATGGCATCCGTAAGAGACAGCTTGGAAAAATCAGCAACCACATTGAAGTCATCGATACTGAGATTATTGAGGATGCTTTTCTTTCCTTTTACCGAAAATGATACGATATCCCCTTCCAGAATCTTATAGGCATATCCGCTATCTGTCAGTGCGTTTTCATTCTCCACCTGAACCTTGACATCAGAAAAATGTTTTGTGATCACCGGGTCGTTGGTGTTGGTCACCAAAAGCCAGATCAAAAAGGCAATCCCTACAGAAAGGATCTTCATACCGATATTTCTATTCGTCTTTTTTTCTTCTTTCATTGCGAAGCAAACCTTTCCATTTCGTAAATATCGAATCGCCGGACTCTGTGGTTCCTCTTTCCCGGTAGAGATGTTCCAGGCTCTCAAGCAGAACTTCCTTGTTCTCACACTCAGTCAGTTTTCCTTCGCTTGCGATGCTGACCTTGCCTGTCTCCTCGGATACGATAACTGTGATACTGTCAGAAACCTCACTGATACCCACAGCAGCCCTGTGTCGTGTTCCAAGTTCTTTTCCTATGTTCATATTTTCACTCAAAGGCAGGTAACAGGTTGCCGCTACGATACGGTTCCCACGGACGATGACTGCCCCGTCGTGAAGCGGTGTATTATGCTCGAAGATATTGATGATCAGCTGATTGCTCACCACGCCGTCAATATGGATTCCCGTTCTCTCGTACTCACCCAGGGTAACCGAACGCTCGATCACGATCAACGCGCCGGTTTTGGCCTTTGACATCTCGAAGGTGGCTCTCACGATCTCCTTGGCAATCCTTTCCGTAAACAAGGCGTCCTCCCCACCGTTCATGGACAGGGAGAAGAAGTTGAAATTGGAAAAGAAATCGGCTCGACCCAGCTTCTCCAATGCGCGTCTCAGCTCCGGCTGGAAGATGATCAGCGCTGCGGTAATACCTACGCTGAAAGAATTCACCAAAAGCCAGAGAATGGTGTTCAGCTGGAAGATGGCGGCGAACAAGGCAAATACCAGAAGAAACAGGATTCCCTTGAACAAAGTCCACGCCCTGGTATACTGCACCCAGCGCATAACCTGGTAGACGATCATGCTGATGATGATGATCTCCAGGACATCCGTAAACCCGATGTTGGGCAAAGACAACCAATATAAATATTTTTCAAATAATTTCTGGAGAGACTCAATGTGCATTCAATTCAGCTCCGTTCTATCTGTTCCTCTGAGAGTTCTGCCTCATCGGAGGAAGCAGGATCCTCCGGTTCCGTCTCAGTTTTATCTGCATCTTTCTCCGAAGAATCAGAGGATTCCGGTTCTTCTGCCTCCGATGGTTCTTCAGGGACTTCTATGGTCTGATCCTCCTCATAGAGGGATTCATTCATATTTTTAACATTGGGTTCCGGCTGAGATACTTTAAGCTTGGGAACCGCTTTTACATAATAGATATATTCTTCGTCTTCAAACACAGTTTTCTCTGCACGGCTCACATCCCCTATGCCCCGGAAGAATTCCACCACCAGGCACAGGATCAGACCGGCCACGGCTTCCACGATCACCAGCCAGACGGTAACTTCAATATCACAGTACATGCATCCCACAAGGACAAGGCATGCCATGGCGGTATTGCCGATGGTTCCTGCCACCAGCCAAGCCCTCTCATAAAAGGCTTTGCGAAGAAGGCTGGTGATCACTATGGTGGCGCACACACTGAGGATCATCACCAGGAACAGTTTGTTGGATGAGAGGAATTTGGCCACCTGCTGCAGACCGATCCCGACGCCGGAGGCATCCGTTCCCCCCAGTACCAGGCTCGCATCTTTGATGCTCAGGCTGAAAAAGTAGACAATGACTCCCACTGCTGTGGGGAAGAGAGCCTGCGCGCCGATGGCAACAGCCAGAACTGCAGGGAAGGCAAGTCCTGCATTGCAGTAAAACAGGACAGGAACGATGGCGGCAAGATAACTGTAATCTCCGTCAATCCGAAAATAACCCACCGCACATACCACAAGAAATATGGCAAAGGCGGCAAAAATATCAAAACTTACTTCCCATAGATTGTAGAGAATTACTCCTGAAGCCAGATAGTACAGGAGCGGAAACGGGAGGAAAGCAGACAGCAGCGAAAGGGCAGCCAGGATCACATAAAGATGAGCGACAGGATGATAAGGAAACATCTGAAACGTCATATACAGGACCGCAAAAGCCAGGATTCCCTTAAATAAAGGACGGATAATCTTTTCTCTCTTCTCGTACCATTTGAAAATTGTCTCTTTGAAATTGATCAGTTTGACCACGAATGTATTCTGGTTCATATAACTTCTTCCCCTTTATTCTCCTCCGGACCTTTGGGACTTTCGGCATTGTCTTTTATGTATTCTTCCAGCTTGGAGAGATGTTTGTCGTATCGCACGATCCTCTGATAGGCTTTCCTGTATTTGTCTCTGTGATAGAAATAAGTCAGGACGATACTGAGCAGGAGCAAAATCAGGTAGATAGCCAAAAGGGCGGCGGCGATGTTTTTGAATTCCCCGAACCCCTCCGTGACGATCATAGTGACATAGCGGGTGGAAAAAAGTCCGGCCACGATGAGATAGGCAATGGTAACACAAAGAATGCTCTCAATTACCTTCATACTGATGTATGTCCTCTGCCTGCATCGGTTCATCTTCAGGTCTTTCTTCCCCTGGCCGTTCTCATACATAGAGATTCTGGTCATCAGTCGGACCTTCTTAACGTCTATCATATAACCACCTCTTAGGATTTCTGATTTATATTTTATACATTTTTCTATTTTAGTATAACATGTTTTCTATATGAAATACAACCAAAAGAAAACCGCCACATCCAACTTTTGGGATGTGGCGGTTATACTTTCATATTTACTTTATAATTCGGATTCCTTTTAGTACTCAGGTCTCATGATATTCAGGATCTCAAACCTGGCGATACCGTCCGGTCCTTCGACCTCAATGATCTCACCTACTTTGGAACCGATGAGGGCAGCGCCCAGAGGGGATTCATTGGAAATATATCCTTTCAGGATATCGGATTCCGTGGAGCCCACGATATGATACTCGATCTCCTCGTTAAATTCCAGGTCAAGAAATCTCACGGTACTACCGATATTTACCACGGTATGATCCATGTTATCCTCACTGATAACCTCAGAATTCTTGATGATCTTCTCCAGCTCTTCGATTCTTGTCTCAATGGAACGCTGTTCATCTTTTGCGGCATCGTATTCCGCATTCTCTGACAGGTCTCCCTGCTCCCTTGCCTCTTTGATCTTCTGGGCAATCTCTTTTCTCTTAACTACTTTCAGTTCCTGCAGCTCTTCCTCCAAAGCTGCCATACCTTTGCTGGTAAGGATATGCTTCTTAGAATCCATTTTTGTGTACACCTTTCTTTTCCGCGCATGCTCCTGATTTAAAAAAGATCAGGTCTCGCTCTGTCATGAGTTAACATTATAATATAAGTCATTATGGATGTCAATTCTGTATTATTATTTTTTATAATTCCGAACGCCATCTCCGTATCAGATCTTCAAATTCCCGGTAACCGGATACCTGATTCACCTCGTCCCGGATTTTCGAAGACCCGTACATCCCCACAGTGTACCAGGCCGTGTGTTTTCTCATCTCACGGATACCGGTATATTCCCCTTTGTATTCCACATTGAGCCTGGCATGACGCAGCAGCATTTCAATGACCTCATTTTCATCCGGTCTCCTGGGAATCTTCTCACCGGAGACTGCTGCTGCCACCTCCCGGAATATCCAGGGATTCCCTTTCGCTCCGCGGCCGATCATGATCCCGTCGCACCCGGTCTCCTCCTTCATGCGCAAAGCATCCGGACCACAGAAAATGTCCCCATTTCCTATGACAGGAACAGAGACACTTTCTTTTACTTTCTTTATTATGTTCCAATCTGCTTTACCGTTGTAATACTGTTCTCGGGTCCTGCCGTGAACCGTCAATGCAGAGGCTCCGTTTTCTTCCAGGGCAAGGGCAAACTCCACAGCGTTACCATGATCTTTGTCAAAACCTTTTCGGAATTTTACCGTAACCGGCAGGGAAACATGCTTCACCACGGAAGCCACAATCTTTCCTGCCAGCTCCGGGTCCTTCATCAAGGCGGACCCTTCCCCGTTATTCACAATCTTGGGGACGGGGCATCCCATGTTGATATCGATGAAAGAAAACCCTTTCCCCTCGATCTTGTGGGCCATCTGGCCTATCAGTTCCGGGTCTGACCCGAACAGCTGAACACCGATGGGGCCTTCTTCCTCGCTGGTTTCCAGAAGAGGTGCCGTGTTTTTATTCCCATAGTAAAGTGCCTTGGCACTCACCATCTCGGTGACCATAACATCACAGCCCTGCTCTTTGCACAAAAGACGGAATGGGAGATCGGTCACGCCGGCCATGGGAGCCAGAAATACAGGAAATTCCGTCCCGAAAATCTCTTTTGTCCTTCTCATATTTATCCTAATCCGTCAACACATCAGTTTGTGGTTTTTTTCTGTTTTTTATAAATGATATGCAGTCCCTTCAGAGTCAGGTTCTGGTCATAGTAATCGATGGATGTTGTCTCCTCGGAAACCATTCTTCCGAGACCTCCGGTAGCCACCACCGGGGCGTTGATGTAACCGGTCTCCTCCTTCAGCTTACGGACGATGTACTCGGTCTGCCCGATGTAGCCGTAAAAACAGCCTGCCTGCATGGCCGGAACCGTGTCCTTTCCGACGATGGAATCCGCGTTCTGGTCCACGATGTTGAGCGCGACGAACAGCCCCTTCAGCGCGGAGCTGCTGGGGATAGAGGAGGTGGCCACGGTCTCGTCCTCGATCTCGCCCACGGCGTTGACGCGCACCCGCGCGCCCGCCCGGACGTCGCCGTTGACGACGGTCTTGACCTGGTTGCTGATGACGGTCAGACCGATGTCCACCGGCAGCCACATCATATAGGAGGT
>CAMNGO010000131.1 GCA_946538445.1 uncultured Lachnospiraceae bacterium | reverse complement strand
GCTCTGGAGGACCTGAAGGCATATGACGATGTTATCGAGGCTTCCCAGGCGATCAGAGACGATGTGCTTCCGAAGATGGAGCATCTAAGGAAGCATGTGGATGAGGCAGAGATGTTGGCCAGTGAAGACTGTTGGCCATTCCCAAGCTACGGAAAGCTGCTTTTTTCCGTATATTGATCTAAGAGAATAGCCCGGAGGTGTATGACCATGGCAGCATTTGATCCTGAAAAATTCAAAGAGTTTTCCGAAATCTCCGCTGACTTCTATAAGAAGGATATCTTGTCTTATGAAGGAATTATAAGCATATATGACACCGGAGAAAAGGGATGTATCCTGTTCCATGATCTTGAGAAGAGCCGGCTTATACTGACGATCGGAGGGGAGGAGGAATTATGACAGCTTTATTTGAACGTATTGAGAGGGAAGGACTTTATCGTCCTTCCTTTGAACATGATAACTGTGGGATCGGTGCGATCATCGATATCGAAGGCCGGCCCAGCCATAAACTGGTCAGTGATGCCCTGTCCATCGTGGAAAATCTGGCTCACCGGGCAGGAAAGGATGCGGAAGGCAAGACCGGGGACGGCGTGGGAATCCTGACACAGATCCCCCACAGGTTTTTCGTCAGGAAGATGAGAGAAGACGGGATCCATCTTCCGGGCAGGCGGGAATATGGCGTGGGAATGTTGTTTTTTCCGCAAAATGAACTGGACAGGAGACTTGCCAGATCCATGTTTGAGATTATAGTCCGTAAAAACGGGCTGAATCTTCTGGCATGGAGAAAGGTGGAATCCAATCCGGAGGTCCTGGGAAGCCAGGCCAGGGAGTGTATGCCTTCAATCTATCAGGTCTTTATCGAAAGGCCGGCCAAAATCAAGGAAGATCTTGATTTTGAACGGATGTTGTACATCGTGAGAAGAGAGTTTGAGCAGAGTAATGAAAACACCTATGTTCCTTCTTTGTCCTGCCGGACCATCGTTTATAAAGGAATGTTTCTGGTGGATCAGCTGCGATCCTTCTTCTGCGATCTGAATGAACCTGACTATGAGTCCTCCATCGCTGTGGTTCACTCCCGTTTTTCCACCAACACCGCACCCAGCTGGAACAGGGCACATCCTAACCGTCTTATTGTGCATAACGGAGAGATCAATACCATAAAAGGGAACGCGGATAAGATGCTGGCCAGAGAGGAAACCATGCATACTTCCTTGTTTTCCGAGGATGATATGACAAAAGTACTCCCGGTGATCTCCCAGGAGGGCTCGGATTCGGCCATGTTGGATAATACCCTGGAGTTCCTGATGATGAGTGGAATGGATCTTCCTCTTGCCGCAGCCATATTGATTCCTGAGCCGTGGGTGCACAATGAAACGCTCTCTCAGGAAGAGAGGGATTTCTATCAGTATTATGCCACCATGATGGAACCCTGGGACGGGCCGGCATCCATCGTATTTTCCGACGGGGATGTGATGGGGGCAATCCTTGACCGTAACGGCCTTCGCCCTTCCAGATACTATGTGATGGATGATGGGAGACTGATCTTGTCTTCCGAGGTGGGGGTACTTGATTTGCCTGAAGAACATGTGGTGAAGAAAGAGAGGCTGCATCCGGGAAAAATCCTGCTTGTGGATACCAGGCAGAGAAGAATTATCGATGATGAGGAAATCAAGAAAAAATATGCATTGAGCAAACCATACGGAGAATGGCTGGACAGCAGGTTACTGATGCTGTCTTCTTTGCATGTTCCCAACAAAAAGGTTCCAAAATATAAGGCCGGACAGCTTGCAAGGCTGCAGAAGGCCTTCGGCTATACCTGGGAAAATTGCCATGACAACATTCTTTCCATGGCATTGAACGGAACCGAGGCAATCGGTTCCATGGGGGTCGATACCCCAATAGCAGCTTTATCTGAAGAATACCAGCCGTTATTTTACTATTTTAAGCAGCTCTTTGCCCAGGTAACCAATCCTCCCATCGATGCGGGACGGGAGGAGATCGTCACATCAAGGACAGTGTACGTGGGCAAGAACGGAAATCTTCTGGAGGAAAAACCGGATAACTGCCAGGTCCTTAAAATAGACAACCCTATTCTGACCGACCTGGATTTTCTTAAGATAGAGAATTTAAAAAAGGAGGGTTTTAAAGTAACCAAAGTGTCTACCCTTTTCTATAAGACAACCCCGATGAAGAGAGTTTTAAACCATCTTTTTGTGGAGGTGGACAAGGCCTACAAAGAAGGAACCAACATCCTGATTCTTTCGGACCGGGGTGTGGATGAAAACCATGTGTCTATCCCTTCCCTGCTGGCGGTCGCATCAGTGCATAAGCATCTGGTGGAGACCAGAAAATGTACAGCCATGTCTCTTATCGTTGAATCCGGAGAACCCAGGGAGGTTCATCATTTTGCCACCCTTCTGGGCTATGGGGCTTCGGCGGTGAATCCATATCTGGCCCATGCCACCATCCGGCAGCTTGTGGAAGATGAACTCCTGGATAAGGATTATTATGCAGCGGTGGAAGACTATGATCGTGCGATCCTTTTCGGTATCGTCAAGATCGCGTCCAAGATGGGCATTTCCACTATTCAGTCTTATCAGGGCAGTAAGATTTTTGAGGCTATCGGTATTTCCCGGGATGTCATCCGGGAATACTTTACCGGGACTGTCAGCCGCGTGGGAGGTATAGGACTGGAGGACATAGGAAAGGCGGTGGATCAGCAGCACAGCAAAGCATTTGATCCTCTCGGACTCCCTGTCAATCTGGAGTTGTCTTCCACAGGAAGACACAAGGAACGCAGCCAGGGGGAAAAACACAGATATAATCCACAGACCATACACATGCTCCAACTGGCCACAAGGGAAGGAGATTATGACAAATTCAAATCCTATACCAGAATGGTGGATAGTGAGGCTACAGGGTATCTGCGCAGCCTGCTTGATTTCAATTACCCGGAACAGGGAATCCCTCTGGACCAGGTGGAGAGGGAAGAATCCATCGTAAAAAGGTTTAAAACGGGGGCCATGTCCTACGGTTCCATCTCAGAGGAAGCCCATGAAGCCCTTGCTGTTGCCATGAATCATCTGAAAGGTAAAAGCAATAGCGGCGAGGGGGGAGAGAGTGATGAGCGCATCCGGTCAGCGGGGACCAAAGATGACAGAAGTTCAGCCATCAAACAAGTGGCAAGCGGCAGGTTCGGTGTCACAAGCCGGTACCTGGTGAGCGCCAAAGAGATACAGATCAAGATGGCCCAGGGAGCAAAACCGGGAGAGGGAGGTCATCTGCCCGGGAAGAAGGTCTATCCCTGGATTGCAAGGACCAGGCACTCCACACCCGGGGTCAGCCTTATCTCACCTCCTCCCCATCATGATATTTATTCTATAGAAGATCTGGCCCAACTGATTTATGACCTCAAATGTGCTAACAAGAAGGCGAGAATCTCGGTGAAACTGGTATCCGAGGCAGGAGTCGGTACCGTCGCGGCAGGTGTCGCCAAGGCAGGAGCAGCTGTTGTTCTGGTATCAGGTTATGACGGTGGTACCGGGGCAGCCCCTCTTTCTTCCATACATAATGCCGGCTTACCCTGGGAACTGGGCCTGGCTGAAACCCACCAGACTCTTCTTGCCAACGGTCTGCGTAACAGGGTAATTATCGAGACGGACGGAAAACTGATGAGTGGGAGAGATGTGGCAATCGCTGCTTTACTGGGAGCGGAAGAATTCGGTTTTGCAACAGCTCCTCTGATCACCCTGGGATGCGTGATGATGAGGCAGTGTCAGTCAGATACCTGCCCCATGGGTGTTGCCACCCAGAATCCCGAACTTAGAAAACGTTTTGCCGGCAAACCGGAATATGTGGAGAATTTCATGCTCTTCATCGCCAGGGAACTTCGGGAAATCATGGGTCGCCTGGGTATCCGGTCAGTGGAGGAGCTGGTGGGACGAAGTGATCTGCTGAAAGTGAAAGAAGGTCTGTCCGAAAAACAGAAAAAGATTGATCTATCCGGCATCCTGCTTCACGTGGACAGCGGTCATATCTCCCATGAGGAAGAAGACCTCTACGATTTTAATCTGCAGGAGACCAAGGATGAAAGTGTCCTCATGAAATCAAAGGCTGTGAAGCATGCCATCGAGTCAGGAAAGAAAACACAGATGAAGATTCATCTTCAAAGCATCGACCGAACTTTCGGAACCCTTCTGGGGGCGGAAATTACCAGACAACATCCTGAGGGTCTGCCCGAAGATACCATACAGGTTCACTGCAGCGGATCCGGTGGGCAGAGTTTCGGCGCCTTCCTTCCAAGAGGATTGACCTTAAAATTGTCAGGGGACAGCAATGACTACCTGGGCAAGGGATTGTCCGGCGGGAAACTCATCGTTTCCGCTCCATCGGAAGCCAGATATGATCCCGGTGAAAACATAATCATCGGGAATGTAGCGCTCTATGGTGCCACATCCGGCAAGGTATTCATTGCCGGAATGGCCGGTGAGCGGTTTGCCATCCGAAACTCAGGTGTGGTGGCCGTGGTGGAAGGTGTGGGAGAACATGGCTGCGAATACATGACAGGAGGAACTGTGGTCATACTGGGAGACACAGGCAAGAACTTTGCTGCCGGCATGAGTGGGGGCGTTGCCTACGTGCTCGATGAGAGAAACAGCCTTTACAGAAACCTGAATAAGCAGCTGGTAAACATGGAGCTGGTAGAGCATAAGGAAGACCTGGACGAACTGAAGAAGATTATCACGGAACACGTGGAGGCAACCGGCTCCCTGAAAGGGAAAAAGATACTTTCGCAATTTAAAGAGTATATCCCTCATTTCAAAAAGATCATACCTGTGGATTACAAAGAGATCTTACGGCTGACCGCCAGGGAGATCGAAGCAGGGTCTGATCCGGAGAGGGCAAAGATTGAAGCCTTCAGAGTATTTACGGGAGGTGAGCAGTGATGGGAAAAACAAATGGTTTTCTGGAATATGACAGGGAAGAAGGCAGGGTTAGAGGAGAAGAAGAAAGGATAACCGATTTCCGGGAATTCCACGAAAGTCTGGAATTATCTGACCAGCAGCGGCAGGCATCCAGATGCATGGACTGCGGAATCCCCTTCTGTCAGGCAGGCCTGATGATCGCGGGAATGATGTCCGGATGCCCTCTTCATAATCTCGTGCCGGAGATCAATGACCTGGTCTACCGGGGAAGAATGGAGGAAGCCTATCGCAGACTTAACATGACCCATAGCTTTCCGGAATTCACCAGCCGGGTCTGTCCGGCTCTCTGTGAAGCAGCCTGTACCTGCGGGCTTCATGATGCCCCGGTAACCACCAAAGAAAATGAGAAGGCGGTCATAGAATATGCCTATGCTCACGGGCTTGTGAAAGAGGAAAAACCACAGGTCAGAACAGGGAAAAAGGTGGCCGTTATTGGAAGCGGACCTTCCGGTTTGGCGGCGGCCCAGCTCTTGAACCAAAGAGGGCACCTGGTCACTGTTTATGAAAGAAGAGACCGGCCGGGAGGATTGCTGCGTTATGGAATTCCGAACATGAAGCTGGACAAAGCATTGATCGACCGCAGGATCCGGCTCATGGAGGAAGCAGGAGTTACATTTATATGTAATACGGACGTAGGGAGAAACCTGCCTGCGGCTAAGCTGCGAGAAGAATATGACTGCATCATACTCGCCTGTGGTGCATCCGCCCCCAGAGATATCCCTGCTCCGGGAAGAGACGCGGAAGGCATACGGTTTGCGGTGGATTTTCTGTCTGAGGTAACGAAAAGGCTGTTGGACAGCCATTTTGATGATGTTCCTTACGATCTGGTTCAAGATAAGGATGTCATCGTCATCGGCGGGGGAGACACGGGAAATGATTGTGTGGGAACTTGTATCCGTCTGGGGGCAAACAGCATCCTCCAGCTGGAGATGATGCCGGAACCTGCCCCGGAAAGACAGCCTTCCAACCCTTGGCCTGAGTGGCCCAGGGT
>CAMNGO010000130.1 GCA_946538445.1 uncultured Lachnospiraceae bacterium | reverse complement strand
ATGTATCAATATCTATAATTTATTGGAATTATTATTCCAAGCAGAAAATGGGGCGATATACTATTATTTAGGGTAGAGTATTAGTTTTTAAATGATTTGATTCCTTATGTTATAGGTTCAGGAGGAGACAGATGTTGATAAAAGAATCCATAAAAGTAGGAAATTTCACTTTAAAGAATCGTATGGTGAAGGCTCCCATCCACAGCGAAACCTGTGTGGACGGAAGGGTCACCAAAGAGACGGAGAAACATTATGAAGACCGCACCAAAGGAGGCCGGTTCGGCCTGGTGGTAGTGGAACATTGTTTCGTCAGGAAGGACGGGATGGCCAGCGCTACCCAGATGTCCGCATCGAGAGACTCCGATATCGATGGATTGAAACGGATCTGTGATATCATACACAGTAACGGCAGTGTGGCAATCCTCCAGATCAGCCATGCCGGCTGCGGCGCCAGCCGTGAGGTGACCGGACTGCAACCTGTAAGCTCCTCCAATATCAGCGTGCCCTGCGGATGGCCCAATTCCAAGCCAAATCCCGAACTGCCCAGATCTCTCACCGTAAATGAGATCCATGACCTGGAGGGATATTATATCCGTGCAGCAGAAAGAGCCATGAAGGCAGGCTACGACGGGATTAATCTTCACTCCGCCCACGCTTATATGCTGGATCAGTTCTATTCTCCCATCACCAATAAAAGAACGGATGAATACAACGGCTACACTATCGAAGGCAGAACCCGGATCCATATGGAGCTGATCAAAGGTATCCGGGAAGTTATCGGGGACAAGTCCCTCTTTGCCCTTCGTCTGGGAGGCTGTGATTACACCACCGGCGGCACCACCATTGCTGACTCGGTGGAAGCCTGCAAACGTTTCGAGCAGGCCGGAGTTGACCTGCTTGATATCTCCGGCGGCACCTGCTGCTTCACGAGAAAAGGGCACACTTATCCGGGATATTTCGGAGACATCTCCGAGGCAGTAAAGAAAGAAGTCCACATCCCGGTCCTCCTGACAGGAGGAGTCAAAACCGTGGAGGATGCGGAAACACTGCTCCAGCAGCAGAAAGCCGATATGATCGGTGTTGGACGTATCATCACCGCCCACGCAGACTGGGGCATGGAACTAATCAGATAATCATTCCAATATAAGGGGGGGTCAGACCCCATTACAAAATATGTAATGGGGTCTGACCCCCCCTGCTAAATAAAAAAATTAACGATTTATAAAATACAGTCCTACCAGGCAGATCAAAACCCCGATCACTTTGCTGGGGTTGAGGGCCTCATGATAAAGGAAAAAACCAACTAACAAGAGGGCCACCGCCAGGAAGGAACTTTGTACCACCATTCCTACACTGACCTGCCAACCGGCCTTATAGGCATAGATCCATCCCACTTCCAGGCCGATGATAACAACGCCCAGGACAAAGGAGGACCAGCTCAGATGAGAATATTCCTTTGCCAGATTTCCGCCTTTATTTAGTACATAATACAGGATTCCTGATACGATGGCACTCACGGCGTAGGTAATCGTGAGGGAAGCCAGGGGATTTATGCTCTCCGGAGTGGACTTGGCGCAAATCTGATACATCACATTTGAAAATACAACCAGGCCTATGGGCCAGATATAAGAAAACATTATTCTACCTCCACATTTAATCTAATATCTTCCTTGGCATCCAGCGCAGATAATCTCCGGAGACCAGTTGATAGTTCACTCCATGATATAGTCCGTGGATGCTGTCATGAAATCTTGCTTCCCCGTGACTGTGGGCATAGATTACCTGCTCTGCCCCGTACTCCTCTGCTATCTGGGTGAAAGCACTGTATCTCTCCATGATATTCGTCGGCGGATAATGCAAAAACATAATAAATCTGTCATATCCGTCCGCCCGGGCCAGTTCGAAGGAGGTGCGCAGCCTCTGCAGTTCTCTCTCCACCAGCTTCCTGGCATGGGCTTCTGCTTCCTCATCCCAGCCTACGATCCGGTTCCTCCGGTCGATATAATAGGGACCCTCAAAAGTAAAGCCTTTGGTTCCCACCAGGGCATAGTCCTGATAACTTTCATAACTGTCCTGCAGGAAATGAATTTTAGGCTTATAAAGCTCATTTAACTGTCTGGTCTTCTTGGCATCCCAGAACATATCGTGATTGCCCCGGATCAGGATCTTCCTTCCCGGCAGATCGCAGATATATTGGAGGTCCATCTGGCATTCATCCAGATTTCTGCCCCAGCTGTGGTCTCCCACAAGCACCAGGGTGTCGTCCTCTTTCAGCAGTTTCCCGCAATTCTTTCGGAATTTCTCCTCATGTTTTCTCCACACCCGGTTCCTAAGCTGTCCCGGTGCCTTTAATTCAGTTTGATAGTGTAGGTGCAGATCACCGATCGCATATAAACTCATGACAGATATATCCTTACCCTATATTTTTGTGATTGTTACTGGTATACATCATACCATAAAGAAAGAGAGGTTGCCAACCGGCAACCCCTCCGCGTAGATATGTATCGTATATAAGATATGTGAGTGTCCAATCTGTCTTCCGTCACTTACAGATTCCCCTGACGTTTTTCATTCGCCTCTTTCTTCTTCGGATGGCAAATGCTGCTTCCGGGGCAGTTACCACAGCCGCAGGAACAGTTGCCTTTGCCACTGATGATATTTTTCAACACATTTCTAAAAGCGAGGACGAATATCGCTAACACTATCACCCCGACGATCACTGTTGCTGCGTTCATGTAATCCCTCCTTTATATCTCTACATATAAGTTAAAGTTCGTTCGTTTATTTTTTCATCTGATCTATATAATTATATATAACAGATCCTTTTTGTTGGCAAGACCTTCTTTAATTCTGTTTTTCATAGGCATTTCTGCGGAAAAGCAGGTAAAGAAGACCTGCAATCAAGGCAACCGCAACTACGGTTCCCACTCCGAAGGATCCTCCGGCAAAGAGCTTGCCCAGCTGATAGGTGATCAGAGCAATCACGTAGGCAAATCCACACATATATCCTATGGCTGCCCAGGTCCATTTTCCGTTGTTCATCTCTCTCTTGATGGCTCCGATGGCTGCGAAGCAAGGTGCACACAGAAGATTGAAGATCATGAAAGAGTATGCTGTGATCGGTGTGTAAGCCATGGCAATCTGTGCAGACAGGTTTCCGGGATAGAGGACACCAAAGGTGCTTACCACGTTTTCTTTTGCTATAAGACCGGTGATGGATGCCACTGCAGCCTGCCATGTGCCGAATCCAAGCGGCACAAAGATAAAGGCAAATAAGTTACCAAAAGCTGCAAGTAAGGATGCATCCGCATCTTCCGTCATTCTGAGGGCTCCGTCAATCATACCGAAGCTCTGCAGGAACCACAGGATAATGGAAGAAGCAAGGATCACGGTACCGGCACGTTTGATAAATGACCAGCCACGCTCCCAGGTTGCCCGGAGTACATTCCCCATGGCAGGAACATGATACTTAGGCAACTCCATAACAAAAGGAGCCGGTTCGCCGGCGAAAGGTTTCGTCTTCTTTAATATGATGCCAGAAATAATGATGGCAGCGACACCAATAAAGTAAGCGCTTGTTGCAATCCAGCTGCTTCCTCCGAACAGTGCTCCCGCGAAAAGAGCGATGATGGGCATCTTAGCTCCACAGGGGATAAAACAGGTCGTCATAATTGTCATCCGTCTGTCTCTTTCATTTTCTATGGTTCGGGAAGCCATGACACCGGGAACACCACATCCTGTACCCACTAACATGGGGATGAATGATTTACCGGAAAGTCCAAATTTCCGGAAGATTCTGTCCATAATGAAGGCGATACGTGCCATATATCCGATATCCTCCAAGATGGATAAGAGAAGGAATAATACTAACATCTGAGGTACGAAACCCAGGACGGCTCCCACACCTCCGATGATACCATCCACAATCAATCCTCTGAGCCAGTCTGCGCAGTTTACGGAATCCAGGAAATCTCCCACCACATCCGGGATACTTCTGGCGTAGTTTCCATAGGCGTTTGGATCCGGCTCCTCAACAGTGATTGCTTCTTTAAATGCTTCGATATCCACGATTTCCGTGGTGGTTTCTCCGGCTTCGTCATCATAGAAGTAGGCTTCTGATGTGAGACCGGAAGTTTGCTCTATAAACTCACTAACTACAGCGGAATCCGTCTCTCCATTTTCAATTGCTTCGGAGACAGGTCCGATATCCACTCCATTTTCCTCTGCTGCTGCCAGAAAGCTTTCAATCTTAGTGGATGCTACATCATAAGCTTCGGCGTCTTCTTCATAACCGTCACCGCCGGACCAGAACCAACCGTCTGAGAAGAGATGGTCGTTGGTCCAGTCTGTCATGTTGGTTCCGAAGGAAATGGGCAGGCCGCCCATGGCGATGGCGTAGATCAGCCACATGACCACCACGAAGATAGGAAGGGCCAGGATACGGTTGGTCACAACCCTGTCGATCTTATCTGAGGTGGACAGGGCATGTTTCTCTCCCGCTTTTTTCACGGATTTTGCCACGACACCTTCAATGTAGGCATAGCGCTGGTTTGTGATGATACTCTCGGAATCATCATCCAGTTCTTTCTCACAGTCCTGGATATGCTGCTCGATATGATTTGTCAGGTCCTCCGAGAAGTTCAACTCCTCCAGCACCTTCTCATCTCTTTCAAAGAGTTTGATGGCATACCATCTGAGGAACCCCTGGTCTACCTTACCTTCGATGGATTCCTCGATATGAGCAATGGCATGCTCCACACTGCCGGTAAAGACATGGGGATGCTCTTCTTCCGTTTTCATCCTGGCTGCTTCCACTGCTGCCTGGGCCGTTTCGGCACTTCCATCTCCCTTTAAGGCTGACAGGGTTACCACCTTACAGCCCAGCATCTTGCCAAGCTTATCCGGGTCAATCTTGTCCCCGTTTTTCTTGACGATATCCATCATGTTCACAGCGACCACCACCGGGATGCCCAGTTCGATCAGCTGTGTGGTGAGATACAGGTTTCTCTCGATATTGGTACCATCCACGATGTTCAGGATGGCGTCCGGCTTTTCTCTCACCAGATAATTTCTGGATACGATTTCTTCCGGAGTGTAGGGGGAGAGAGAATAGATACCGGGCAGGTCCTGAATGATGACTTCTTTGTCGGTCTTCAGTCTTCCCTCTTTCTTCTCCACGGTAACTCCGGGCCAGTTACCTACATACTGGTTAGCGCCGGTCAACGCATTAAACAATGTCGTCTTCCCACTGTTGGGATTGCCGGCAAGTGCAATTTTAATACTCATTTTTGCTCTTCCTTCCTGGATATGATTTCTATGATATAAGTTCTTTACACCGTTATTCTTCGATCTCTATCATCTCCGCATCGGCTTTCCTGACGCTGAGCTCATAACCACGTACGTTCAATTCCATGGGATCCCCCAGGGGAGCCACTTTTCTGATATGGATCTCCACTCCTTTGGTGATCCCCATATCCATGATCCTCCTCTTCACCGGGCCTGTCCCATGAAGTCTTTTCACTTTTACATTTTCGCCTACCACGGCATCCTTTAGTGTTCTCATCCTTCCTACTCCTCTCTGATTTATCAATATATGATTTTATTCTTATGGGGTGTACAGGATCCTGGATGCCATGGCCTTGTCGATGCCCACCCGGCTGTCCTTCACCGATACGATGAGATTGCCTGCAGGGGCACTGATGATGGTCACCTCCGTGCCCACCACAAAACCGAGTTCCGCCAGATGCTGTCTGACCTCATCCTTGCCTGTAATTTTCCCGATGGTGACTGTATCACCTACATTTGCTGTTATAAGCGGAAGCATGATGTTCCTCCTGAAAAATGATTTATTTGTTCCAATAGTATGTATTGCCTATCTTTAGATTTATAGTGCTAATTATAGTTATATATCACTAACTACATACGTTAGTTTATACTAACCAGAAAATTTTGTCAAGTTCATCTTTGGGAAAAATAG
>CAMNGO010000129.1 GCA_946538445.1 uncultured Lachnospiraceae bacterium | reverse complement strand
GCATCAGCCAGGCGATAGCGAAGGCGGAGAGGAGATAGCGGAAGAGTTTTGTGTCTTTCATAAGGAATCTCCAGGCGCTGCGTGCCTTGTCCGCCCCGTGGGGAAAGTTCTTCGGATCACCCGGCAAGCAAGCTTTCCGGTGACCATCAGAGCTTCCCCCCGGGGTGCTTTTTTTTGTTTGACAAGGTCTCCTTCTCTGACCCTGTTAAAAGACTATCGCCTTATTAAGTAGCAAGATAAAATATAAAATCCGTCATCTTATCCTGCCTTGTAAAAAGCGGAAAGTGTTCCCCTGGTAAATATGCAAAATCACTATTATCAGATTTCGCAAAATAACAGAAAATATCGTTTTTCATGTCCTCTGCCTTAATCCAAAAATAGTGAAAAATTGTCGCATCCTCACCTGTTTTATTTATAATATCTTTTGCTTTTTTTAAGGCGGTTTCATCATTATGCAGCATTACTTACCACCTCGATTCTCAACAAACATATCAACAACTTCTTGTTTGACAAGGTCTCCTTTTCTGACCCTGTTAAAAGGCCAGCATCTAGTCATCTCTGCAATACTAACCACCAGATATAGCTTCAGCAGAAAATGATGATATTTCGGCACTAATATTATACCATCTTTGCAGTGTTCCCTGCACTATACTGCATGGCTACCTGCTCCAATCAATCCTCTACCAGTTCCTCAAACTCCTCTTCATTCAGGTCCGTGACCAGATAGCTGCCCCTCCTATCCCTCTCTATGGTATAGGGAAGGTTGAGCTTATCCATCCGTTCGCTGTACCTGACGATCTCCGCCTCTGAGCATTTGAACTTCATCCTGGTCCTCCTTTTCGCCTGCCGGCTCCTTTCCATGACCAAAGTATCTCAAACCCACCTGTCCAAAAATCTTCCCTTCATTCAAAGTGGTCATAAAAATAAAGCCCACGGGCAATTTCCCGCAGGCTTTAGAGTCATTTCCTTATTTTATTTTCCAGGTACCACTTTTCATGGCCATTGATATAGTCCACAGCTTCTATCAGATTCTTATAATTTCCCTCTTGCCGGTGGTACGAATCCCTTCGGGAATTCCTCAGAAATAAAAATCCTTATTATTAATAGTAAACGTTTATTCCAGCCCCTCGATTTTATGAAGCCGACCATCCGTGTGCAGACCGGCGTCACAATTTTCGCAGTATGCTGCGACATCTCCTTCTGTTTGCTGCCTTATCCCGTCCGAATATCTCACCTCCCAGTGATGCTGGGGGTCCCTGCCCGCATCCATATCCCAAAACAGTGAAGACGCGCCTTCATATACTCCGCTTTTCAGATTGACAGACTCCCTGACTATCAAAGGATAATAGTGGCCTTCCTCCTTTTCAATCAGTGCTTCATTTATATAACTAACGATTTCCGCGCGACCATTCGGCATATCGTTTATCCAAGGGGATTCTACGACTGTGATTTCCTTTTCGTCGCCATAGAACCATTTTCCCTTTCCAACTCTTAAACCATCCTTCATTTCCCCATAATAGATATAACCTCCGGGATATACGCCAATATACGTTCCATCGGACACTTCAAAAATGTATGGTTTCTCTAAAGAGGAAACATATTCCATAAATCCCGGGTCTAAGATTGCATCATTATGAAAATCATAATCTATCTCCGTGGTGATAGCTTTAGCCATTTCTTCAAGTTCGGGCTTTTTTTCATCAATCACCAAAAGCGCCTGTTCATTTTCTGTCAGATCGTAATCCGAATCTAATGCCTGGATTTTTTTTAAGTATAATATTGCCTTCTCAGAATCGCCTTCCGCCTCTGCGGTATCAGCCAGTTCCTGATAGATGGGCAGTAGCCTCTGCACCTGTTCACGCGAAGGCTTCTGAATGTCCGCAGCCTTAAAACCACTCTCCAGGATCTCCGCGGCTTTTTGGTATTCCTTCAGGCCTACATAAGATTCCGCCATACCTTCATACGCTTCGATCCGCTTTGGATCCAGCTGGATCACCGCCTCATAGGCCAGTAGTGCCTCTTCGTAATTCATTTCTATGAGGTTTTTATCTCCCAAGTCCAGATATTCAAGGATCTGGTCCGTTTTACTGCTGTTCAGAGAAAAACAGCCTGTGCTAAGTACCGCCACCAAAAGCAGCGAAATCAGGATCTTCATGGCTTTTTTCGGCTTATGATTCACTGGCAAACACCTCACATTTCAGTATAGTTTTACAAGGTCCTGGTTACTTCCTCTGTTAAAAGGCCATCGTTCAGCTATCTCCGTAATACTAACCCCCAGATATAGCGATAGCAGAAAATGGTGTTATTTCGTCATCATTATACCAACCCGCAGTGTTTCCTGCATTATGCTTCACGGCTGCCTACGCCAGTAATCCGCCAGATGACATTAATTGTCCTTTCGCCGCCTCTGCATCCTTCTCCTCATTAAACTCCGTGACTAGATAACTACATTTGTTGACCCGCTCCACTGTGCAAGGCAGTCTGCAATCGTCCATGCGTTCATTGAATTCGACACTCTACGCTTTAGAACTGCACCTGTTCTGTTCGTGGGCTGGCTGAATACTAGATTTCTTTTTTCCGGAGCCTTATAAGCGCCTCATCAATGGTGTTGATTGCTTCCTGGATGTCATCGATGATTGGCTCCAAGGCCCTGCGGGTCATGGCGAGAGTTTCCTTTTCGTTTCCATGGTCCTCCGCCATCGAAGCTATAACTTGAATGGCTCTGAGGTCGTCACATGCACGGATCAGTTGCTGGTTGCTGTCATAGATATCGTCCACCTCACATCACCCTCCTTTCCAAGATGCAAAGATATTAGCACAAATTGGCGGAGGGAAGCTATATGCGAAACAGCACGAAACAGTAGTGTTTCGGATGTTTCGTGATTGTGCACAAATTCTCTACTTCATATAATAGGGATACCCCGTTTCGGAGAAGCAGGCATAAAAGCAATCATTATCTCCATTCCTTCACCTGCATCGCCTTCGTCCAGCACCCCTTCCCGATCCAGCCATCGACCTTCTTCCCGTTGGCCTTCTGCCATTTCATGGTCTCTGCTTGAGCTGCTTCGTCAAAAATACTGGTCTGTTCGATACCGATCAGCCACTGCCACAGCCTGACGTGCTCTCCCCTGTCTCCCAGATGGATCTCCGGAAGGGTCAGCGTCAGCTGCACAGTCCTCACCTCCGGTTTCCTGACTTGCGCATCCGCTGTATACCTGGGTGTGATGAATCCCCGGATGTTCTTCTGGTCCACCTGGACCTTCACACGTTTCACCTCACCGTTTCCGGATCCAGAATTTCCTTCGATGGTCGTAAAGCTCCCTTTCTCTACAGTTTCCACAAATCCTGTGTGATCCGGCCATCCGGTACAGTCACCACTTCCTGTCTTGTTGTCGTCCCAGTCGTACATCAGGATATCTCCAGGCTGTGGGATATAATCGTCACGTTCCTGCCAGATGCCCAGCTTCTTGGCAGCATCCACCATATATCCACAGGAGCACTCAGCCGGAATGACAGCGCCATAGCCACACATGGCCCCTACCGCCGACACGAAGGTTGCGCACCAGGGCATGGAGGCCGTCATCGTCACGCCTCGCGGAAGTGGCCGGATGGCGTTATAGGCTTTCAGGATCTCCCTATGGGCAGCGCTGCCGGTCTTTGTCCCCAGAAAGGACCTGGCCTTTTCCACGATCGTCTGTCTGTAATACTCCATCTTCTCCTCCTTCTTCTGAACGGTCATGTCGAACGTTCCCATAATCTTATCCACATCCACCGGCGCTGTCGTCCAGGGAAACTTCTTCTTGCCATACTGCCAAATGACACAAGCGCCTTTGTAGGTCAATTTCGGCGTCTGCGCGACCCAGGTGTTCTTTACGACTCTCGGGTCCAGTGCTGACAGATCCACGTTGTTCTGAAGCCAGCTGGTATAGCTGTAGATTCCGCAGGGAATCCCTTGCCCCAGTAGATGGGCCGTAATGATCTTGAGTAAGCGTGTCCGGTCCTTCCTGGACAGCTTGTCCGCTCTCCCGCTTCTGTCCGTCTGGACATTCTCAGAGTCAATAAAAACCGGCATACAGAGGTCCAGTCCCCTGATCCTGGTGACCAGCCAGGCTGCCTCTTCTTCTGCCTCCGCATCACTGACCGGCGTGGGGAAATAATAGACCGCATATGGGATCCCGTACTTCTGACAGCCGGCCAGATGCGAATGAAACTTCCCATCCTCTGTGATCTTTTTATAGGCGGCCCGTCCCTCGATGCTTCCACGGTAGCCGATCCGAATGATCGCAGCGTCCAGGTCTTTTGCAGCTGCCGCCCAGTCAGTCACGGTGTTGTGCTCTGAAAGGTCTACGATGTACCCCATGATCACTCTCCTTTCAGAATCCGGTTGACCTGCGCCTGGACCACGTAATAGTCATCCCCCAGGGCAGCTTTCCGGACGTTCCCAGAACCGTACCTGCCGATGATCACATCCTCCGCCATCTTGATGACCCAGTTCACTTTCTCCTGCACATCCGCGTAATCTTCTCCGAAGAAGACCTTTCTGGCCTCTCCGCTGCCGGCATAGCCATTCAGCACGTAGTCAGCGGCCGCTCTCAGGTAAGCTTCCCGATTGACCTTGTATCCCTGTGCCATGGCAAAGACCTCCTCTCCGTGCTCCTTCTGCTTGGCTGCGAGAAAGGCATCGATCTCCCTCCGCAGTTCGACTGCTCTGTCTTCTGTCGTCTTCTCTCTCACTGTGTCGTCCTCCAGATCAAAGGCGTGAATAGCTTTCCAGGTATAGGTGCCGTACTCCCCACCGGCAGCAGGGCTGTCATTGACCGGCATGTAGTGGAGAGGCTCCTTGCTCTTCACGAACCGGCTGCCAAAGTCAGCGAGCCAGATCTTCCCATCCTCCACGGCATACACGATCGCCACATGCTTCCAGACTCCACTTCTGTAGAAATGGACCATGTCACCGGGCTGAAGTTTCCGCTTTGATGTGACTGTCTTTCCATACGTGGTGGACCATGCCTTGTAGTTCTCAGAGGCTGCCTTATACCACCCCAGCGCTTTCAGAAGCGTATTTACGCCATAGTTGCAGTTGGTGGTCACCACGGCCGGATCATCCAGGATGGCTTTGATCGTGCCGCCCTTGCACTTGCCTTTCCCGCTCGTGCGGAAGGCATCGCTCGCGCCATTTCCCCAGCGGTAATAGACCTTATCGTTGTTGTAATCGATGCCCCAGATAGCCATCAGCGCCATGACGTACCGCACGGCCTGGCGGAACTCTGAGACGGTCCTGACCTTCGCAGGCATAGAAATACCGAGGGACCTGACGTACTTATCAAATCCCCCGGCGGCGGCCATCTTTGCTTTGTAGTTGCTGACATTGAAATCCCTGCAGTGCTCAGAGATCGTCTTCCTCTGTGTCTCCGTCCACAAAGTCATACTGCTCACCTCCGATCCGTGCAGCATCGACAAGGCCTTCACCCAGGATGTAGCCGACCACTGTGGCGCCGGCCATGATCAGGGCTGTGATCTGCGTCGCCGCTTCCTCCGTTGCGCCGCATGCCACAGCAACCAGAGCCACAAAACTGGCAACGGCCAGCCAGAACTTGCGGCTCGTCAGTTTCCTGATGATATCTTCTCTACTCATTGTTTTCTGTCCCTCCTTTCCGCCTCCGCGGATGAAATGATGTCAAGGTCTCTGCACTTGGCCACCATGGAGCCGGCTGTGCCATCCCCGCCCAGGGCCGCATAAGGCTTATACAGATACTTGTCCAGGTCCTCCAGTTCCTCTCTGGTGATACCGCCTCGCCGCAGGTATTTCTCCGTCAAACGGAAGATCTCCGCATGTCCAAGGCCCAGCAGCATCCGGTCCTTTGCGCTTTTGGCTGTCCCCCTTGACTGGATCCAGGTCCACAGACCGTTGGAGCCAAGAACCGCTGCAGCGATGATCACCAGCTGCTTAAGCATCTCCATCATGTCCATTTGTCTTCTCCTTTCTCACGCATAGGGATTCGTTTCATAGAACAGGATGTTCAGGTCATAG
>CAMNGO010000128.1 GCA_946538445.1 uncultured Lachnospiraceae bacterium | reverse complement strand
TAGCAACCGGAGAGATGACATATACCTGTGAGAACTGCGGAACCACCAAGGTGGAGGAGATTCCAATCGATCCGTCAAATCATATTGGAGGTACACAGATTCGCGATGCCAGAGAGGCCACTTTGGGCCAAGCTGGATATACGGGAGATACCTATTGTAACAGTTGTAATTCATTGATTAGAAAAGGGGAGGTAATTCCGAAAAAACAACCTGTTACTGCACCTGCTACGGTTACGAATATAACTGTTACTAATAGTTCTAACGGAATGCTTATCAGCTGGACAAAAGCCAACTATGCAGAGGGATATTATATCTACCGTAAAGTGGGATCCGGTTCTTATCAGCTTATTGCAAAGATTGATAAAGCAGACGTTGTATCTTTCACAGATACTGCGGTTAATAATCAATATGGTTCCCTTATATCCTATGCGGTTTGTGCTTATAATGGCAACCTGCAAAGCTCTATTATACCAACTTCGAATTTACGTTTGACAGGAGTACCAATCTTAAGCTTGAAAAACAGGTCCGCTAAGACGATGAAGGTTAAATGGAAAAAAAGTAAGCAGGCAACCGGTTATCAGCTCCAATATGCTCTGAATAATAAGTTTACAAAGAAAGCGAAAACCCTTAGAATCAAGAAAGCAGGGACCCTTTCGAAAACTATCAAAAAATTGAAAAAGGGAAAGAAATATTTTGTAAGAATACGGACTTATAGGATTTATGGAAATGCTACTTATTATTCCGCCTGGAGCAAAACAAAAAAGATTAAGATAAAAAAATAACCATGAAAGGTTTATGTCAAGATGGCTATAGAATTTCAAATATTGGATTATCTGCAAACAATTCACACTTCGCTTTTGGATAAAATAATGGTAGGAGCAAGTACTCTGGGGAATACGGGGATTCTTTGGATTGCCTTGACCCTGATCCTGCTCATTATCCCGAAGACGAGACCGGCGGGAAAGGTATTGGTACTGGCTTTGATCATCGAGCTGGTCACTGTGAACCTGATCCTGAAACCCGTGGTTCACCGCCCGAGACCCTATGATGTGAATCCTGTGGTTCAGCTGCTGGTAGATCCGCCGAAAGATTACTCATTTCCTTCCGGACATACCAGCATGGCTTTCACCATGGTCTCCGGCCTCTTCCTCATGAAGAAGAAGGAGCTTGGCATAGCAGCCTGTATCCTGGCGACTACCATCGCATTTTCCAGGCTATACCTCTATGTTCATTACCCCACAGATGTGTTGGCAGGAGTTGCCATCGGCATACTTTCCGGTTATGCCGGTTATAAAATAAACCAATATTATGAGAGCAGAAAGAAACACAAAAATGAAGCAGGGATAGACAAAGTGTAACAAGATAAGCTAGGAGGAGTATTATGTATCAGGACGGCAAGATATGGATTGCAAAATCCGGAGATGAAAAAGTAACCATCCTGCCTAAGATGGCGAACCGCCATGGATTGATCGCAGGAGCCACCGGAACCGGTAAAACAGTCACTCTTAAAGTGTTGGCGGAGTCCTTCAGTGATTGTGGTGTTCCTGTATTTCTTGCAGATGCCAAAGGGGATCTGGCCGGAATGTGCAGACCCGGGGAGATGGATGAGAACCTTCAGAAACGTATCGGCAAATTCGGACTTGCAGAAGAGGGATTTGCTTTCCATTCTTATCCTACCAATTTCTGGGATGTTTACGAGCAGAACGGCCTTCCTTTGAGAACCACCATCTCTGAGATGGGCCCGCTTCTTATGTCCCAGATCATGGGACTGAATGCAACCCAGAGCGGGATCATGAACATCATATATAAGATTGCAGATGATGAGAATATGCTGTTGATCGATACCAAGGATCTTCGCTCCATGATCCAGTACGTGGGTGAGAATGCTGCCGATTTCACATTGAAATACGGAAATGTAACAAAACAAAGTCTCGGTGCCATCTCCCGTTCCCTGGTGACGCTGGAATCCCAGGGCGGTGATAAGTTCTTCGGGGAGCCTGCCCTGAATGTGAGGGACTGGATCAGCAGAGACACGGAAGGAAGAGGTGTCATTCAGGTGCTGGATTGCCAGGAACTGATGCATAATCCAACCATGTACGCCACATTCATGCTCTGGATGATGTCCGAGTTATTTGAGACTCTTCCGGAGGTGGGAGATGCAGACAAACCCAAGATGGTCTTCTTCTTTGATGAGGCTCACATGTTATTTGACAACGCCAGCAAGGAGCTTCTCGTTAAGATCGAACAGGTGGTAAAACTCATCCGCTCCAAAGGGGTGGGTATCTATTTCATCACCCAGAGTCCTTCCGATATCCCGGATGGAGTACTGGGCCAGCTGGGCAATAAGATTCAGCATGCTCTTCATGCATACACACCCGCAGACCAGAAGGCAGCCAGGGCAGCTGCCCAGTCCTACCGTGTAAATGAAGAGTTCGATACCTATGATGCATTGGTGAATCTTGGAATCGGGGAAGCCCTGATTTCCGTACTGGATGAAGATGGTATCCCTACCGTGGTGAAGAAGAGCAATATCCTTCCGCCTCAGAGCCTCATGGGCCCCATCGATGACAGTGTGCGGACTCAGACCATCAACCAGTCTTTCCTCTATTCTGCATATAAAGAGGCTTATGACAGAGACTCCGCATATGAATTCCTCATGAGAAAACAGCTGGAGGATGAAGCAATCGCTGCCAGGGAAGCAGAGGAGCAGGCTGCAGCCAAAGCTGCCGCAAAAGAAGCTGCAGACGCAGAGAAAGCTGCCGCCAAGGCGAAAGCGGATGCAGAGAAAGCAGCTGCCAGGGAAGAAGCAGCGAAGAAACGGAAAGTGAAAACTGCAGTCAGCAGCACGGCAAAAACCGCAGCAGGAACTATCGGGAGAGAAGTAGGAAACACCGTAGGAAAGACCTTTGGCGGAACTCTCGGAAGGAGACTGGGTGGCAACATCGGTGCTTCTCTAGGAAGAGGCATCATCGGAACCTTGTTTAAATTATAAAGAGTAAAACATTGACAAAAGAAAGACACAGGTAGGAATCATCCGGGATCCTGTGTCTTTTCATCTACTTTAGTGTTGTGATTTATCGTAGTTGCGGTATATTTCCGCACCAGAAAGGACTATAAAAATGAAGAAGAATTGCAGCCGATTTTTAATTATGCTGATCATGGCTGTTCTGTGCTTTTCCCTGGCAGCCTGTACAGGTAACCCGGAAAAGGATGAGGATGGGGCCACGGGTTCTTTTTCCTCAACAGATCTGGAAGGGAATAAAGTCACAGAGAAGATCTTCGGGGAGAAGGATGTTACCATCCTCAATATCTGGGGGACTTATTGCGGCCCCTGTAAGGAGGAGATGCCGGACCTGGCGAAACTGCAGGAAGAACTGCCTGACAATGTACAGATCGTTGGAATTGTCCTGGACGTCCAGGAAGGGGATACCGAGATGATCGAGCTGGCCAGGGAAATCTGCGAGGATACCAAGGTGAATTATACCAATATCCTGGTGAATGATTCCATGTATGAGATGTTGTCCGGCATAGAAGCAATACCCACTACTTTTATCCTGGACAGGGAAGGTAAAACGATCTGTGACCCGATTGTGGGTGCCGATGTTGATGCCTACAAGAGTGCAGTGATGGAATATCTGGAATAGGTGAAAGAATGGAAAAGAAAATAAACTGCTTTCGTATTGTGATACTGGCTTTCGCCATATGCCTGATCATTGCAGGGATCACCCGGGGAGAGGTATCCTCGGTTTTTGTGAAAGCCATCAATATCTGTCTGGAGTGTATCGGGCTGGGGTAAGAAGATGAGAATCAAAGAAAATAATCTGCTTCGTAAGAATATACAGCGAAAAATATTGCAGGTGGCGGCTTTCGGTTTTACAAACAGCCATGTTGGAAATATTGCAA
This sequence comes from uncultured Lachnospiraceae bacterium, assembly GCA_946538445.1. Lineage (GTDB taxonomy): Bacteria > Bacillota > Clostridia > Lachnospirales > Lachnospiraceae > Anaerobutyricum. The sequence goes on along the minus strand of CAMNGO010000128.1, from coordinate 2,152 downwards.
CCGGAAAGATCTACAAAGGGTATTGGAAGAACTTCTGCAGTCCGGGCCTTAATTGCTATTCCTGTCCTGCAGCGGGGCTGTCCTGTCCCATTGGAGCGATGCAGGCGGTTGAAAACACACCCCGGTTCGGGGTGAGCTTCTATGTGCTCGGTTTTATCCTGGCAATCGGAGTGATTTTTGGCAGAGCCATCTGTGGCTATGTCTGCCCTTTTGGCCTGATCCAGGAAATCTTCCATAAGATCCCTTCACCCAAGAAGCATCTTCCGAAACCCTTTACCTATATCAAGTATTTACTTCTGATTGTTTTTGTTGTTCTTCTCCCGGCTCTATTAAACGACAGTTACGGAATCGGATCACCCGCATTCTGCAAGTACATCTGCCCCGCAGGAACTTTGGAAGGGGGACTTCCAATCCTGTTCACACATCCGGAACTGAGGAAGAAGCTGGGAGGAATCTTCTCTATAAAAGCAGCAATCCTGATTCTCACTATTGTCGGTTGTATCATTTGCTGCCGCTTTTTCTGCAAAGTCATGTGCCCCCTGGGAGCAATCTATGGCTTACTGAACAAGATCAGTTTCTGTCGCATACATGTGGAAAAAGAGAGATGTGTTTCCTGTGGCGCCTGTCATGCCATATGTCCGATGGATGTGAATCCTGTGAGCCAGCCGGAATCAGCGGAATGCATCCGCTGCGGGAAATGTGCAGCTGTCTGCCCGGAGCATGTGATCTCAGTCGGGTTTACCGGAAACTCTTCACCCAATTGATCAGGGAGTCCTTATACACATTTTCCCGGACGTCCCGTTTCATCTGGTCGGTGAGTGGCCCGTTTTGTTCTAATTTGGCTAAAACGGCTGCCTGCAGTTCCTCAATCTCCATCTCTTCATATGGTTTGGCCCAATCCACAGTGACAGGATTGGCCAGTTCAGGATCGGCTGGTTTATGATCGGCCGGTTCATCCGGGACAACCTTTTCTTCAGCCGGCTCCGGGGGATCTATGGAAGTAAATTTTTCCATCATGTCCTCTGTGTCAGAATCTCTGTCCGAGATCCAGATCTCACCGCTGTTGGCCGGTATGACAAAATGGACCATTCCATCCTGAGCTTCCAGGATCTGTCCCGACAGACCGCCCTGGAAAGACTGGTGGCTTTCGGATGAAAGTGTGACTTCCACATCATGATCTCCGTTGTTGACAGCGATGTAGACAAGGTCTCCCTGCCACTTTCTGGCAAAAACATAGTGGGTGGTGGTCAGCTGAACCTCCTGATAATCCCCGTAGGACAAGGCGGGAACTTCCTGACGGATCTTTCCCAGGGCACTGATCAGAGCAGTGCAGGGATTCTCTGTCAGGGCGTCGGCATAGTCTTCCAATGACAGGGCCGGACGCAGGGAATCATCGGAATATCGTTCTTTTCTTCCCTCGATTCCAAACTCGGAACCATAGTAGATGGAAGGAATTCCCGGCAAAGTATATAGAAGGATGTGAACCGGAAGAAAATGTTTTTTCCGGTTTAATTTAGTATAGATCCTCTCCACATCATGGTTATCCACAAAATTATAGAGCTTCAATCCATCCGGACGTCCGCCACCCATATCGTTCAGTCTTTTTACCGTGTGGGCGATCTCAAAATAATTATGATCGTTGTGGCCGGAATAGAGGGCTTTGTGCAGATGATAGTTGGTGACACTGTGAAGGGTTCCTTCGTTGACCCATCTGGAATACTCTCCATGGATGACTTCACCCATGAGCCAGAATTCCGGTTTTACCTGATCGGCCAGGGCTCTCAGACAGCGCATGAACTGAAAGTCCAGAACATCTGCTGCGTCAAGCCGGATTCCGTCTATGTCGAATTCACTGACCCAGAAGCGGATAACATCACAGATATAATCCTGCACTGCAGGATTTCTCTGGTTCAGTTTCACCAGAAGATTATACCCTCCCCAGTTGTCATAGGAAAAGCCATCATTGTATTCATTGTTTCCCCAGAAATTCACATTGCAGAACCAGTCTTTATAAGGGGAAGCCTCCCGACGTTCCTTCAGATCCCTGAACGCGAAGAAGTCCCGGCCGGTATGGTTGAAAACTCCGTCAAATATTACGCGGATCCCGGCCTCATGACACAGACTTACGAATTCCTTGAGATCTTCATTTGTT
>CAMNGO010000127.1 GCA_946538445.1 uncultured Lachnospiraceae bacterium | reverse complement strand
CGAAAAAATGGGATCCTATGAATTATAGAATCCCATTTCCTACCATATTAAAATGATTAGAATGTAGAGTTTACATGGACTCCGTCTCCTTCATCCACTTATCAAACTCCTCATCGGTGCAACGCACATAATGAGTGCCTTCCACCAGGTGATCGGTTCCCTTATCGTAATCGATCCCGGAAGTCCGGTAATCATAACTCACAGAGACACGCTGCTTCTCCAGAATCGGATTCGGTGCAGGAATGGCGGAGAGCAGACTCCTTGTATAAGGATGCATGGGTCTTGCAAAGATCTCCTCCGTCGTTCCGGTCTCCAGCATATGTCCAAGATGCAGGACTCCGATGCGGTCCGAGATGTATTTTACCATGGAAAGGTCATGGGCGATGAAAAGATAAGCTGAGTGCGTCTCCTGCTGGATATCCTTCATCAGATTCACCACCTGGGCCTGGATGGATACATCCAGGGCGGAGATACACTCATCGGCGATGATCAGCTTAGGATCCATGATCAGGGCTCTGGCGATGCCCACACGCTGTCTCTGTCCACCGGAAAACTGATGGGGATAGCGGCTGTGGTGCTCGGGAGCCAGACCAACTTTCTTCAGGATACGACGGATCTTCTCCTGTCGTTCATCCCTCGTCTTGTACATCTTGTGGATATCCAGGCCTTCCCCGATGATATCCCCCACGGTTTTTCGTGGATTCAGGGATGCCATGGGATCCTGGAAGATCATCTGCATCTTCACGCGAAGATCCGATTCCACACTTTTGGACATCTTTCCACTGATATCCTTCCCGTCAAAAATGATCTTGCCATCCGTAGGTTTGTAGAGGCGGATCACACTTCTGCCGATGGTGGATTTTCCGGAACCGGATTCTCCCACCAGACCATACGTCTCCCCGGGATAGATCTCGAAGCTGACATCATCCACCGCCTTGACGGTAAATGTCCTGCTGATGGGGAAATACTGTTTAAGTCCTTCCACTTTAAGGAGGGGTTCCTGATTATATTGTGCTGCCATAATCTTCCGCCTCCTTCTTCATTCTTTCGATCCTGTGTTTCAGTTCTATTGGCATCTCCACTTTCGGCGCCCTCGGATCCAGAAGCCAGGTTGCCGCATAGTGGGTATCCGTGATCTTGAACATTGGAGCATCCACCTTGTCATCCACCACCAACGCCTGCCGGTTTCTCATGGCAAAAGCATCTCCTGCCGGTTCACGGATAAGGTTAGGCGGCGACCCGGGGATGGTATACAGACGGTCATCGTCGGTATCCAGATCCGGCATGGCGGAAAGAAGTCCCCAGGTATAGGGGTGACGCGGATCATAGTAGATCTCATTGATCTTGCCTGTCTCCACGATCTTACCGGCATACATTACATTGACATAGTCCGCAACCTTGGCCACAACACCAAGGTCATGGGTGATGTAAATGACGGAAATTCCCCTCTCTCTCTGTACCTTTTTGATCAGTTCGAGAATTTTGGCCTGGATGGTTACGTCCAGAGCTGTGGTGGGCTCATCACAGATCAGGAGATCCGGGTCACAGGCCAGGGCAATGGCGATGACCACCCTCTGCCTCATACCGCCGGACAGCTGATGGGGATAATTCTTCATTCGCTTCTCGGCATCCTCGATGCCGACTTCCTTCAGGAGCTGGACTGCTTTGTCATAAGCTTCCTGCTTGGGAGTTTTATAATGCCAGATCATCCCCTCCATGATCTGTTTTCCGATATTCATGGTGGGATCCAGGGAAGTCATGGGATCCTGGAATACCATGGAGATCCTTCTTCCGTTGATATTCTTACGGATCCAGGTCTTGCTCTGTTTCAGGATATCCACCGTCTCCTTCTCCCCGTTATCCCCTATATAAGTAAATTCAATGGTACCGCTGTTAACCACCGCATTCTGGGCCAGGATGCCCATGGCTGCCTTCATGGTTACGGACTTGCCGGAACCAGACTCGCCCACGATGGCCACGGTTTCGCCCTTCATCAGGTCCACGTTGATCCCGCGGATCGCATGAATCGGGCCTGCTATGGTTTTAAATGTGATATCGAGATTTTTGATATCTAGAATCTTCTCATTATATTCTGCCATATCATCCACCTCACATTCCTTTCATCTTGGGATCCAGGGCTTCTCGCAGTCCGTCAGCCACCAGGTTGAAGGACAGCATCAGAAGAGCCATCACCAGGATGGGTGCTACAATCTGATAAGGATGCGTGGTGAAGCTGTTGAATCCATCCGAGATCAGGGAACCCAGAGAACACTGTGGCACCGGGATACCCAGACCCACGAAGGACAGGAAAGCCTCCGTGAAGATCGCCGTCGGGATAGAGAACATAACCTGGGTGATGATCGGTCCGATGATGTTAGGAAGTACTTCCCGGAAAATAATGTGGAAGCTTCCGGCTCCCAGAGTCCTGGAGGCCAGGACGAATTCCTGTTCTTTCAGCTTCAGCATCTCCGCTCTGGCGATACGGCTCATACCCACCCATTCTGTGAGCATGAGGGCGATGATGATGGTCAGCATACCCGGTTTGAACACCAGGAGGAGGAGGGTAACGATAACCAATCTGGGAATGGAGTTGGCTATCTCCAGAATCCTCTGCATAACCATATCCGTCTTCCCGCCGAAATAGCCGGAGATCAGACCGTAACTCATACCGATGATCATATCGATCACCGCAGCCACCACCGCGATGATCAGAGATACCCTGGCACCATGCCAGGTACGGGTCCAGATGTCCCGTCCGAAGTTGTCGGAACCAAACCAATAGTAGGTATCATCCAGCCCTTTGTCTTTATAATTGTTCACTATCTGAACACCGTTTATTGTATTCATTTTCTCGGATCCGTCAAAGATCCCTATCTTCTCCAGGCCCTGCACACGGGGCGCCAGGCTCTTCTCCGCCAGATTCTGGCCGGAGTAGGTATAATCATTCATGCTGGGGCCGATGATCGCCATGACCGTGATCAGAAGAATCATGATCATGCCAAATACAGCACTTCCCTTGCGGAAGAAGCGGTATGACACTTCCTTCCAGAAGCTCTGAGCCTTAAAGTTGGTATCGATCTCAAGATCGCTCAGATCGTCCTTTAAGACAAAGTCCGTATCCACCGGCACGTAAGTGTTGACAGCTGCGATTGGGGAGGCAGCCGCTTTCTTTTTCTTAAACATATCTGCGTACCACCTTCCTTAAGCGTCATCTTTAGCCAGACGGATCCTCGGATCAATAATGCCATAGAGGATATCCACCACCAGCATAATGGCGATATACATAGCCGAGTAGATAAAACTCAGCGAGATTACCACGTTATAGTCATTGGACTGGATCGCATTGACCAGAAGCGATCCCACGCCCGGGATAGAGAAGATCTTCTCCACCACCAGGGAACCCGTCATCAGGTCTACGATCAAAGGCGCCAGAACCGTGATAATGGGAATCAAAGCATTGCGGAGAGCATGCCGGAAGATCAGGGCACCCCCCGATATTCCTTTACTCTCTGCCAAAAGCATGTATTCGCTTCCCATAACCTCCAGCATCTCCGTCCTGGTAAAACGGGCGATGGATGCCATGGTGAACATGGAAAGCGAGACACTGGGCAGGACACTGGAATTCAATGCCTCCGCAGTATTGTAAAGCATGGGAAAGAGATGCCATTTATAGCCAAATTGGAAGCTTAAGGCCAGGGCAAACACATAGGATGGTACCGACACACCGATGACCGATATGACCGTACACAAGGTATCCAGTATGGTATCCCGGCGAAGGGCTGCGATCAGACCCAGGATAAGGCCCACAAGAGCTCCCAGGGCTACCGCATAGCCTCCGATGGCAATAGACACCGGAAGTCGCACAGCAATCAGCTGAGCGATGGGTGTATTTTTCGAAATCTTATAACTTACTCCAAAATCTCCACGCAGCATGTTTACGACGTAATGGAAGAACTGGACGACCACAGGCTGATCCAGCCCGTATTTGGCATAGAGGGCTGCCTTCTGGTCTGCCGTCAGCTTCTCATCGTTAAAGGGAGAACCCGGCATCAGCTGCATGAGGATAAAGAGCACAAGCAGTATGACCAGCAGGGTAAATATTGCTGTGATCACACGCTTCGCAACGTATTTTTTCACGTCAATTCTCCTCTCAGGGATATGCGATGTATCATCGTTCAAAAAGGGGCCGCACAATGTACTCTATTGTACGGCCCGGGATTCAGGATCCTAAGCCGGATCCTGACATTTCATTACAGATTATTCTGATTTTACAGCGTTCTTGTATACACGGTTAAGTGCTACCGGATGGAATTCGATACCGGTAACTTTGGAACTGAGCATCTCAGCATTGCACTGACCGTAAATCGGGAAGATTACTGCTTCGTTTAATACGATTTCTTCTGCCTTGAAGAGCTCTGCCCAACGTTCTTCCGCATCCATGGCGGTCTTTCCGATAGTACATTCTGTGATGATGGCATCGTACTCTTCATTGCTCCAGAGACCATAGTTGTTATCATTTCCGGTAACCCACATGCCAAGGTATGTCATTGGATCGGCATAGTCCGGACCCCAGCGGGTAAGAGCCAGCTGGAAGTTACCATCCTGCATATCTTCTACTCTCTGTTTCTTAGGCTCTGTTCTTAAGCTTACAGTCAGTCCCGGAAGGGTGGTCTCCCACTGCTCTTTCAGAACGGTGGATACCTTCTTCGGAGCATCGTCATCATCAACGATCATCTCAAGCTCCAGGCTGTCCATACCTAATTCTTCCAGACCTTTCTTCCAGAATTCAGCTGCCTTTGCAGCATCGAAGTTACATACGTCTTTATGCATCTCCTGATCTTCGGAGAAATCTTTGCCGTCAGGACCTGTACAGAAATCCATCGGTACGGCACGGTAAGAAGGATTGGATCCGTCTTTCAGTACGTCTTTTGTGATGGTATCACGGTCGATCGCCATAGTGAGGGCCATACGGATGTTGAGGTTCTTTAATGCGTCCACTGCATCGATGTTAGGGCTTACATACCAGAGGTATCCTGCACCGATTGCCTGGAACTCTTCACTACCCTGAACCTGGTCTACCTGATCACCATTGATGAGAGTGGTATCAAGGTCGCCGTTCTGATAGCTCATCAGAGCCTGCTGGGAATCCTGGATCACCTGATAGCTGATACCGGAAAGCTGTACTCTGTCAGCATCCCAGTAATCCGGGTTCTTGGTAAGATGAAGGGAATTACCTGCTACAGTGTAATCATCCACGATAAATGCACCGTTGCTTAATACGGTATCTGCGCTGGTACCATAGTTGTCACCAACACTGTTGAAGAACTCTTCGTTCATCGGATAGTAGGTTGGGAAATACATCAGGCTTAAGAAATAGCTGACAGGAACATTCAGCACAACCTTGAGTGTCTTATCATCCACTGCTGTGACACCCAGTTCGCTCTTGTCCTTCTCACCTGCAATGATCTCAGCCGCATTCGCGATCTGGCCGATATCGCTGAGCATGTAGGAATACTCAGAAGAAAGTGCCGGATCTACAGCTCTCTGCCATGCAAACACGAAGTCTGCTGCAGTGACAGGAGTTCCGTTACTCCATTTTGCATCTCTGAGATGGAAGGTATACTCTGTACCGTCCTCAGAGACTTCATAAGATTCTGCGATAGCCGGAATCGGCTGTCCGTCCGCATCCATCTGCATCAGACCATCTGTGTAGTTCGCGATGAACTCAAAAGATGTTCCGTCGGTAGCAACCTGAGGATCCAGGGACTCAACGCCCGTCTCGATCATAACCTTAAGATCAGATCCGCCGGCTGCCGGAGCTGCTGCCTGTGTGGAATCTTCGGCTTTTCCGCCGCCACTGCTGCCACAGCCCACAAGTCCTGCGATCATAGCCATCGCAAGCACAAGCGCCAAAATTGACTTTTTCATGGTTTCATCCTCCTCATAATATTATTTTAGGTTAAACAATACACCTATAAAACATAGGTATTATATCACTGCCAAATAGTGATGTCAAGGAAAAATTTAATCCTTAAAAGCGATAAATTGGTGAAATGTTAAAAAGAA
>CAMNGO010000126.1 GCA_946538445.1 uncultured Lachnospiraceae bacterium | reverse complement strand
ATCCGGTGTCCCATCTGCTGACCGGATCCAGTTCTTACAGGAAGGAAACTGTCCCGGACCAGGCCCAGGAACTGATCTGTGATCTGTGCAAGAAAAATCATACGGCATTTCATACCATGGAACGAGGAGATAAGTTAAGCGTCGCAGGGATCCATTTTCTCTGCCTCCACCCGAGGAAAGATACCCTTTATCCGGACCGGAATGAAAAATCCCTTACCATGTATCTCCGTTTGGAAAATTTTTCTGCACTTTTTACGGGGGATCTGGGGTCTGAACAGGAGGGAAATATCCTGGAAGGACTGGAAGAAAGCATCACACTTCTTAAGGTGGGACATCACGGTTCCAGGTATTCTACAGGGGAAGAACTGCTGGATCGCCTGCAACCTTCCTATGCCATGATCTCCGCTGGTGTCGGAAATCATTACGGTCATCCTCACCGGGAGGTTCTTGAACGCCTGAAAGACCACGGGACTCAGGTGTTTCAGACCAAGGGAAATGGAGCAGTTTGTCTGGACACGGACGGTAAGAACCTGCGCATCTATTACTGGAGCAAACGAAAGGAAAGACCCCTAAAAAATCCATAAGAAATCTCATCTAAACACTACAAAAATAATCTGAAATATAGTATAATTATATTGGGAGTAGTGTAACAAATAACTACAGGGAGGAGAAGGGTATGTTAAATGATTTTGTAAAACCTGTAAAGCCTGAAAAAGAAGAACTGAAGACACAACTCAAGGCAGCCCGCAAGGAACTTGGGGGTTACCAGATGAAGATTAAAGAGGCAAAACTGCCGGTAATGGTAATATTTGAAGGATGGGGTGCAGCCGGTAAGGGAAGCGTTCTGGGTAAAGTGATCCGCAACATCGACCCTCGTTTCTTTAAGACGAAGAAGATGGATGCTCCTACCAAAGAAGAGAAAAGATATCCTTTCCTTCATCGTTATCTGCTTGAGATCCCGGAAGCCGGAAAATTTACTTTCTATGATACTTACTGGATGGAAGAAGTGACCAACGGAGTCTTTAACGGAGACCTGGATGAGGAAGCTTATAAGAAGACGATCAAAAGTATCAATACCATGGAGAGATCCCTCCATGACAACGGATATCTTGTACTGAAATTCTTCTTCCAGATCGGCAAGAAGGAACAGAAGAGAAGACTGAATGCCCTGGCTGCCAACAAAAATACCAGATGGCGTGTGAATAAAGATGACAGAATAGAAAACAAGAATTATGAGATCTTCTCAGAGATCTATGACACATACCTGGAAGACACGAACCGTTCGGTAGCACCATGGTATATCATCGATGCCGAAGACAGCAAATGGGCCGAACTGCAGGTGCTGCAGTTTATCAATCAGGGGATTGATACCGCTCTTAAGAATCATTCCATGGCCGTTCCGATCCTTCAGAATACCTTCCCGCTTCTGCCGATTCCAAAACTGGCAGACGTGGTTATGGAAGGCAAGGAAATGACGGATGAAGATTACGACAGGGAGCTGAAGCTGCTTCAGGAAGAGCTGAAAAAGCTTCATAATAAAGTATATCGGAAGAAGATTCCGGTTATCATCGCTTACGAAGGATGGGATGCTGCCGGCAAGGGCGGTAATATCAAAAGAATCACAGCTGCATTGGATCCCCGCGGATTTGAAGTTCACCCCATCGCCAGTCCGGAACCCCATGAGAAAGCAAGACATTTCATGTGGAGATTCTGGAACCGCCTTCCCAAGGATGGTCATATAGGCATCTTCGACCGTACCTGGTACGGAAGAGTCATGGTGGAACGCATTGAGGGATTCTGCTCGGAGAATGACTGGCAGCGGGCTTACAATGAGATCAATGAGTTCGAGAAGGAACTGGCAGATTGGGGCGCTGTTGTGATCAAGTTCTGGGTACATATCGATAATGAGACCCAGCTGGCCCGTTTCACAGACCGTCAGAATACTCCTGAGAAGCAATGGAAGATCACCGACGAGGACTGGAGAAACCGTGAGAAATGGGATCAGTATGAGGAAGCCATCGATGACATGCTCCGCAAGACGAACACGGAGTTTGCTCCGTGGCATATCCTGGAGTCCAACGACAAGAAATATGCCCGTATCAAGGCTTTGCGGATTGTTGTGGATGCCATTAAAGAAGCTTGCAAATAAAAGATAATCCCGGCTTGGCCGGGATTTTTCTTTCGAATACAGGGGATGATAGAAAAGATATCGTCCTATCAGAGATTCAGGGGGAATCATAATGTTAGTATATTGTTATCCGAGATGCGGGACCTGTAAAAAGGCAAAAAAATGGTTGGAAGAGAAAGGCATAAGTTATCAGGAGAAGAATATAGCTGAGGAGAATCCCGGCCATGATCAGTTAAAGGAGTGGCATGAGAAAAGCGGTCTTCCTTTAAAACGCTTCTATAATACCAGTGGCAGGCTTTATAAAGAGATGCAGCTAAAGGATAAGATCCCTTCCATGACCCAGGAAGAACAGTACACGTTACTGGCCAGCGACGGGATGTTGGTGAAAAGACCGATCCTGGTGGATGGGGATCAGGTCCTGGTAGGGTTTAAAGAAGCAGAATGGCTTGAGAAATTCGGTGATGAGTGATTTATTAGATAAGATCCGGAATCATATCCCTGGGGTAATCGGAGACGAAGAAAGGTTTCGAAGTGCCGTCTGCATCGCTCTCATTCCCGGAGAAGAGGAATATGAGATCCTCTTTGAAGTCAGATCCAGAAAGATCCTGGCTCAGCCGGGGGATATCTGTCTGCCGGGAGGTGCTATAGAGCCAGGGGAGACGCCGGAGGAGACAGCCATCAGGGAAACCAGCGAAGAACTTCTGATCGATCCAAAACAGGTTAGAATCATTGCCCCCTTTGACATCATGAGAGCCGGGAATGTGATCATCTATTCCTATGTGGCTGTCCTGGAGGATTACCGGGATACTTTCAGCAAGGAGGAGGTCTCTGAGACTTTCCGGGTTCCCATTTCCTTTTTTCTTTCAGAGAAACCGGATGCCTACCAGGTTCCTTATCAACCTGTCTTCAGTGATGATTTTCCTTTTGACCGGATCGTGGGAGGCAGGAATTATAAATGGCGGAAGATGGAGAAGACCACCCTTTTTTATCAGTACAAGGATTATACCATCTGGGGATTTACAGCTATGATGATCCATGCATTTTCGGAGATGCTTAAGGAACAATGAAAGAAATCAGTAAAAATATAAAAGAAGGCCAATTTCATAAAGTATATCTTCTGACCGGTGATGAAGGCTATCTTATCTTTCAGGCAAGCCAGATGCTGAGATCTGCACTCCTTCATGAGGGGGATGAGATGAATTTCACCAGATATGATGAGGCGAAGATCGACCTGGCACAGGTGGCGGATCTGGCTGCTACCTTTCCTTTTTTCAGCCAGAAGAGGGTCATCCTGTTCCAGTACACCAACATACTCAAGACAGGAAAGGATGAATTTCTGAAGATTCTTCAGGACTCTCCGGAGACTACCTGTATCATCATCTGTGATTCCGAGGTGGACAAGCGTACCGCATCCTACAAATGGATTAAAAAGAACGGCTATGTGGCCGAATTCTTACGGAAGAATCAAAAAGACAACACCTTATTGCATTTTCTGGTGCGTATTCTTGGGAAAGAGAAGAAGCAGATCCGGGAGGAGGATGCCAGATATTTTCTCTCCCTGGTAGGAGACAACATGTATCAGATCCGCAATGAAGCGGAAAAGCTGATCTCTTATCTGGGGGAGGAGACAAAGGTGACCAGGGAAGCCATCGATCAGATTGTTTCAGCCCAGATCCAGGATAAGATCTTCGATATGGTAACCGCATTGGCGCAGAAGGATCAGAACAAGGCCCTTTCTTATTATAATGACCTTATGCTCCTGAGAGAAGCCCCCATGCATATTTTATACCTGATCGTCCGTCAGTACCGTATTCTGGTGATCATCAAATCCATGCGGGCTCTCCATAAGACTGATGATGAGATAGCAAAAGCTGCAGGAATTCCTCCCTTTACCGTAAAAAGGTACGGTTCCCAGCTACGTCTGTATCAGCAGAAACAGCTGGAATCCTGTCTGGAACAGGCCATTAAACTGGAAGAAGAGATCAAGACCGGTGTCATCTCTGATCAGATTGGACTGGAGATGCTGCTGGTAAGATTGTCAGAAGTGTAAGAGATACAAGAAAACCCCGGAAAGCAGCCGCTCTTTCCGGGGTTTGTTATGTCATGATTAAGCTAATTTGTTAACAGCTTTTGTAAGACGGGAAATCTTTCTGGAAGCTGTATTCTTGTGGTAGATACCCTTGGATGTTGCCTTGCTGATCTCGGAGATTGCATCATTAAGAGCAACTGTGGCAGCTTCTTTATCCTGTGCTGCGATGGCAGCCTCTACCTTCTTGATATAGGTCTTCACTTTAGATTTTGTAGCCTTATTTCTTAAAGTCTTTTTCTCGATTACTAAGATTCTTTTTTTCGCAGATTTGATATTAGCCAATCTGTACACCTCCAACAATGATATATATCTGATATGATTCAATATTCATGCATTGCATTATATGAGACACGTAGTTTAATGCAAACATACTATTACATAATAGTGGCTGACCTTGCTTTTGTCAATAGAAAAATATAAAAAATTCAGATACGTTGACTTATCAGCCGATATGTTATAAAATTTATATAAAGTTGACAAATCAACATAATGATATCATACATATCACATTTGTTCAAATAGATGAGATAGAACTTTATAATAGGGAGAAATATAATTATGAGCATTCGAATAGTCACGGATTCCGCAGTCGATATGGCTGATCATTTTAAAAACAGGACCATTCAGGTACCTGTAACCCTGACTTTTGGGGAGACAGAATATATAGATGGGGTGACGATTGACAGGGATTCTTTTTACCGAAAACTGGAGTCCAGTGATATCATGCCCAAGACCAGCCAGCCTTCCCTGGTTTATTTTGAAAATGCATATAAAGAGCTTAGAGAGAACGGGGAGGAAGGACTTGTGATCACACAGACTTCCAGATTGTCCGGTACTTATCAAAGTGCCTGTATCGCAGCGAAAGATTATCCTAATATCCGAGTGCTGGACAGTTATAATGCTTCCATCGGCGCCGGTGTGCTGGCAGAGTATGCCCTGCAGTGTGTTGATCGCGGGATGAGTCTTGACCGGCTGGCAGCCCATCTGGAAGAGAAGAAGGCTGATATCGGTGTCTTTGCCAGGATGGATACCTTGAAGTATGCTGTGAAAGGCGGAAGAGTATCCAAGACGGCAGCTATCGCCGGAAATATATTGAATATTAAACCCCTGATTACCATCCGTGACGGGCTGGTGGTTATGGCAGGAAAAGCACGGGGGATCAAGAAAGCCAACAAACTCCTGATCCAGAAGGTAAAGGAGTTAGGAATCGACTATTCCATGCCTTTGCTGTTGGGATATTCCGGAGTGGAGGATAATCCGCTTCAGGAATTTATTGCAATGGGTAAATCTCTCTGGGAAAGTTACGTGGATCAGCCAGATACTACACAGATCGGTTCCTCCATCGGATGTCATATGGGCCCCGGAGCAGCGGCCATCGCTTTCTTTATGAATAAGAAGTAACAGAGGTAAGTCATGATAGACAGATTTGAACAGTTTTCCATTTCCATATTTAATATTTCCCATTATTGGAATAAGATTGCTGCCGAAGAGATGAAAGAATATGGTCTTCGTGGCGGTTATGCCCTGTATCTGATCGTTCTTTCCCGGTCCGATCGTGGTATTACCTCGGCAAAACTTGCAGAACTGTGCCAGAGGGATAAAGGGGATGTGTCAAGGGCAATCTCCACATTTCAGAAGGCAGGCCTCCTGGAACCCTACGGGAAAAACCGTTACCGCGCTCCTCTGATCCTGACGGATGAGGGGAGGCAGGTTGTTGATCAGCTGGCATCCAAGGCTTCTGTTTTGCTGGAGCTGGCAGGAGAAGGCCTCACTGATGAGATGAGAGAAAACCTGTATCCCAGCCTTGATCTGATCGCAAAGAATATGAAGCAGATCAGCGAGAAAGGACCGCTTTA
>CAMNGO010000125.1 GCA_946538445.1 uncultured Lachnospiraceae bacterium | reverse complement strand
CACTTCGATGGAGACATGGAAGCATTTATTAAAAGACTATATAAAAGAGGCTTCTATCGATATCTCTACGGGGAGAAGATATTTTACAGAGGAGATGAGGCATCTTATAAAGATCTCATCAGTAATGACATATCTGCGAAATATCTGGAAGAGTATACAAGAGATATAAAATCTTTATGCGATGAAAGGCTGCTTCCGGATCCCGGAAATGTTGCCGAGAAATTGCTGCCATTCAAGAGTGAAAAAGCACTGGACGCAGCACTGAAAAAATGTCTGGAAGACAACAAAGGCAAAAAGATCGAGAACCGGGTCCTGTTTGTTTCTATCCGTTCAAATGATACTCTGACCGGCAATGCCCTAAGTCTGTATCAACAGGTGAAAGGATGCAGGAAACAATATATCTGTCGTAAGCTTCCTCATGATATTGATACTGCGGTGGAGATAAGCAGACTGATCATGACAAGCCGTATTATTGTCACAGATGATTATCTGAAGTATGTACGATATATTCCGCTTCAACCGCAGCAAAGGCTGATCCAGATATGGCATGCCTGCGGGGCGTTTAAACAATTCGGTTTAAGAGGCACAAACCTGGCAAGAAAAACGGATGTTGCCACTCATGCTCAGTATAACCTGGTATGTGTGAGCGGTCAGGCTTTAAGAGCGATTTATGCAGATGCCTTTGATGTCGATATCAACAAAGTGTATGCATTGGGAACGCCAAGAACAGACGTCTTCTACGATGAGAGCATAAAAGCGGATATCAGGGACCGGATATACCGGGCACATCCGGATTTGTTCGGGAAACATGTTATCTTATATGCCCCGACATTCCGGGATGTGGGAAAAGACAGAACACAATTCCATCCTGATCTGGATTTTGATCTCTTATCAGAATCACTTCAGGAAGATCAGGTTCTGGTGGTCTGCCCGCATCCTTTGATGGAAAACAGTATCCTGGACAAATCATATGATAATATATTTGTCTACCGTGATTATCCGACGAATGACTATATGATGGTGTCCGATCTGCTGATCACGGATTATTCTTCCGTGATATTTGAATATGCCCTTCTGAATAAACCGATCGTATTTTTCTGTTATGATATCAATATATATAATCGTGGATTTTATCTCAGATATCCGGAGGATCTTCCCGGACCTGTCATAACAGATCAAAAGGAGCTGTCTGAGTACCTTGCAAGTATAAAAGATTATACAGTATCGGATCAATTTCAGAATTTCCTGAACCGGTATATGTCATCATGTGACGGTCGTAGCTCTGAGAGGATTGCCGGACTGATCATGGATTATGCCAGGATACCGTCTTTTATGTTCGGCGAAAGATACCGTAATGCAAGGCAGCGCTTACAGAATGGACATGGGATCGGAAAAGCCCTTGATAAGGCACTGGAGAGATGGGAAGGTTTGTATGAAAAATAATACAATCTCTTATTATAATGTGAAGAACCGCGGTGTGACCGTGGACGCTCAATTGATAAAACAATACCTGTGTGAGAGCGCAGATGATCTGGAGTTCCGTTATTTTATTAAAAATGAAACCGGAAAGAACAAAGCCATCAATCAACTGATGCGGGAATCCAAAGAAAGATTTTCAAAGGACACAAAACATGCATTTTGCATCGATGAATCCATGCCGAAAAATCTCCCGGCAGGAGATTATTGCAGGATGTATATCGCACAACCCTTTGATTACATGTTTAAGGATTATATGTCCGACAGCCAAAAGAACCGCAACAAGGACTCTTTCCTGGGATGCAGTCATATTTTTACAGGGATTCCGATCATGGACAAGCTCGTCAAGCACAATTATAACGTGGACGGATGTACCATACTGGATCATGTGGATCTGCCAATGACATGGGATATGAAACACTCTTCCAGAAGAGATATCTACCGTAAGAAACTGGAGTTTTATTTTCCTGCGATGCAGGGGAAGAATATCCTGTTGATCTTGTTTGCCGGAGAGATGGAGGACGAGAAAGGAAATAATCTGTTTGGAAGGGATGATCTGATCCATTTTCTGGATACCCTTGATGACAGTTGGTTTGTAGTGATCAATTCCTGGCCCATGGCACAGTCCTTAAACTATCTGCCTGCCGGCTACCAAAGCCGGGTCGGCTATGCAGGCAGCTATCTGCTGGATGGATACTTACTGTATGTCGCTGACCTCCTCATAACAAATATCGGAAAGCATGCAGTGAATTATGCGGGTTTAGGAAAGCCGGTATACTGTTACACGATAAAAGAAAACGGTTTCTGTGATTATATGAAGAAGTTTTATCCCGGATTGTGTGTTCCTTATCTGAAGGAATATGATGCATCACTGTTTCCGACAAAGGGCTTGAGTGAAAGCGGAGAAATCTTTTATAAAGAGGCCCGCAGTGACTCGGAGAAGAATCCCTTCGATGAGATCTGCCGCCTGTTTTCGACCTGATCCGGATTGATCTGATTTAAAATATATTGCGTAATTTTACAGGAGAGAAGAGATGAGAGTAAAAAGTAAACTATGGTTTTTTATGACAATGTTATTGTTTATGATATTTTCCCTGGGTATGAAATCTGATTCCAAGGCTGCAATCGTGAACTCCGGGCATCAGAAGTATTCCTACGGGGAATTAAAAAGTGACCTGGAAGAGATTGAGAAGAAATATGGAGACTATTGCCAGATCAATGTCATAGGGAGATCGGCAGATGCCAGAAACCTGTATGAAGTGGTTCTGGGCAACGCCAACGCTTCAAAACATCTTCTTGTCATCGGTAATCTTCATGCCAGAGAATATATGACAACAACCTTGTGCATGAAACAGATTGAGTATTATCTTAAGAATTATGAGAATAAGATCAGCAGAAAAAAAGTCTCCACCGTTCTGAATGAAGTTGCAATCCATTTTATACCTTCCTGCAACCCGGACGGTACTGCCATCAGCCAGTTTGGCTTTAATGCGATCAAAAACTCCACTCTGCGCAAAGCTCTGAGAAGGATGGGCGGCGGTTCCAGAAGATGGAAGGCCAATGCCCGTGGTGTGGACCTGAACCGTAACTGGCGGGTCGCTTTCCGGAGAAAAGGAAGCCCCGGGGCAGCCGGCTATCATGGAAAGAGAGCAGCCAGTGAACCGGAGACCAAGGCTCTGGTGAAATGGGTGAAAAGTGTAGAGAAACAAGGGAAGGTTGTGGGAGTAATCAGCTATCATTCCACCGGATCCATCCTCTATGGCAGGTGTGCAGGAAGTGCCAGCAGATATGTAAAGAAGCAGACTTATCGTATGCAGAAGCTGGCCAGGTCCCTGACCGGGTACAGTCTGATGCCCACGGAGAGCATCCAACAGGCTAACAGCTGCTCCAGAGAATACTTCCTCTACCGGAAGAACATCCCATGTATAACCATCGAGATAGGACATGGATCCTGCCCGCTGGGTGCGGGAGAGTTCCCGTCTATATGGAGAAAAAACAAGAATCTTGTCATAAAAGAAGCAATGCTGTTTGATTAAAAAAAAGGCTGCCGCATCAAATTGCGGCAGCCTTCGTTCATTTTAGTAACTCTTATATGGTTTTTCCATCAGCTTCACAGCTTCGTATAACAACATAGCACCTGCGCCGGTTGCTCCTTTGGAATAGATCTGTGTGTCTTCCACAGAGTCTGCGGTTCCGGCGATATCGAGATGAACCCAAGGTTTCTTCTCAACAAATTCCTGAAGGAATCTTGCTCCTGCGATGGCTCCGGACTGAACGCCTTTGCCTGTATTCTTGATATCAGCGACATCAGATCCATTGATATCCGGATATTCGTCTTCACCCAGAGGAAGTCTCCATACATTCTCACCGGAGATGACAGAGGCCTGTACGATCTTGGCTGCAAGGTCTTCGCTGTTGGAGAACAGACCGGAATAACGGCGGCCTAAAGCTCTCAATACAGCACCGGTCAGAGTGGCGATATCGATGATGGAGGTTGCACCACACTCGCGGATTGCGTAGGTGATGGCATCTGCCAGGACGAGACGTCCTTCTGCATCTGTATTGCCAATCTCGATGGTCTTGCCATTCATGGATTTAACGATATCTCCCGGCTTCATGGATTTGCCGGATATCAGATTCTCACATGCAGGTATGATACCCACTACATTGATACCCAGTTTTGCCTCTGCGATAGCGCCCATGGCGGCGATCACGGCAGCTCCGCCTTCCATGTCCCCATGCATACCGATCATATGTCCTGCAGGCTTGATATCATATCCACCGGCATCAAAGCAGATTCCCTTGCCTACCAGAGCTACCTTATCGGTCTCTGTAGCGCGGCCATTGTACTCCATAACGATCAGCTGCGGAGCCTGTTTGGATCCTTTACCCACAGCCAGGAAAGCTCCCATGCCCAGGGCTTCGCAGTCTTCCTTGCCGAGTAAGGTGAATTTGATGTTATTCTTGGCACATACTTCCTTTGCTGCATCGGCGAAGGCGACCGGAGTAAGTACATTTGCAGGCTCATTTCCCAGATCACGAACCAGTTTCACTGCGTTTGTGACCATTCTGGTGTATTGCTCTTCCTTCTTGAAAGAGGCGGCATCCATACCTGTGAGTACGCCGAGGTTTAATTCGGCAGCTTCTTCCTTGTCTGATTTATATTTGTCAAATGTATAATCCCCAAGGATCAGGCCTTTCATAGCGGAACTGAGCCAGTAAGATACATCATCGCCGATGGCCGTCATCAGAAGGTTTTTGCTCTTGAATTTCTTGGCAATCTTAATGGCGGAACCGAACTGCAGCTGATATCTTCTGGGGCTTGCTTTCTCAGGGATACCGATGAAGATAAGGTTGTAATAAGGCTGACCCTGGTAGGAGAAATCCTTACCGCGAAGACCGTAAACCTTATCTCCTCCAAGGAGACCGTCAGCCTGAAGAGCTTCAAATATCTCATTAACCTTGCCAAGCTCGATGCTCAGTCTGTTCTTATGGTTATAGGTGACGAGTAATGTATCGAATTCAAAATCTTCCAGATCTACAAGACGTTGGATATGCATTGTGATACGCCCCTTTCTTATAATTGATTTCTTGATATGTTTCTTAAATGTTTGTATGATAGGTCAGATTCTTCTATTATGACAAATAAAACCCTGTATTTAAGTATATCATATGCTCTATTTGAAAAACAGAAAAAACTTGTATATATACCATAAATTTTTAGTGATAATCAAAATAATTTCGATGATTATCACAAAAATCAGGGTAATATTTTGGTAACTATTCTTTGCTGCAATCTTTGATGAAATGATCGATCGCCTCTGTCAGGGACACCTCGGCATTGATCCTGTATTTTGCCGCCATCCTGAGTATGGCCATCAATGATTTCCCAAGATATTCAGACCGGTTGCCTTCCTCCTCCGGTTTGGACATGGCAATCTGCAGATCTACCACAGACTGAAGCATATCCTTCAGGATAATCTCATCCTCCTGGGAGACCAGGTTATATTTTAATGCTTTCTTCATTACCTTCTGGCCGCGGAGCAAGGCAGGGAAGCTGCCGGGAACCTCCTCGAGTTCACTGGCAGGGCAGTCACTTTCATGACCTTTTTCCATAGCCTTCAGCCTCTCCCAGTCTTCTTTTTGCTCTTCGATGCTCTCATAGGTTTTGTCGCCGAAGACATGGGGATGCCTCCGGATCATCTTTCGGGCTATCCCGTCAATCACATCTTCCAGGGTGAACTCTCCATCCTCCTCCGCAATCTGACTGTGCAGAAGAACCTGCAGGAGAAGGTCTCCCAACTCTTCTTTCAAGTGGTCGGCTTTCCTGGTCTCCAGAAGTTCGTCCACCGCCTGGTTTACTTCATAGGCTTCTTCTATGGTGGTTCCCTTCAGAGTCTCATGGGTTTGTGCCCGGTCCCAGGGACATCCTTGTTCACTGCGAAGGGTTGCCACGATGGCATGCAATTCCTGAAAGTTAAACTGTCTTTCCATTCCTATCACCTCTGAGATTTATCATACCATAGAAATCGGTCTCCCGAAAGTCAGGAAAAGGTCGTTTTCATGTAATATCTTGGTAACATTTTCTTGTGTTTTATGGAAAATAATTTATAATTAATTTAGGAATAGGAGAGT
>CAMNGO010000124.1 GCA_946538445.1 uncultured Lachnospiraceae bacterium | reverse complement strand
CAGCCAGGGTAAGCAGTTCCAAATAACTACTCTCATTTCCGACCCCTACGGTTCTCAACTGATCTTCTCCGATCACACCCAAACAGTCACGCAGCCTGCGCCTATTCTCTATCTTGGGGTCCACTTTCGAAGAGATTATACTTTCACGAATTGTATCCTTGAAAGTTGCAGTCTCATCCCTATCCACAGAAAAGAGAGGAGAGAAATCAAAATAGGAAAGGGAACATAGCACGAGGGCATCAACATCTTGAAATCCTGTTGCAGAGATGGGAAAACCCCCCATCCACTGAATATAATCCATCAAACTGTCCATACGCACATCTCTTCCATCCAGTTCCTGCGTTTTATCACTTTCAGCCAGTCTTCCGGTATAGCCTCATAGCCATAATAAAGCCCTGCCAGTCCTCCGGCGACAGCACCCACCGTGTCGGTGTCCTCCCCGAGATTGACCGCCTTCAACAGTGCCTGCTCAAAAGAATCTGTCGTAATCAGGGACCATACTGCCGCCTCGAGAGTAGACACCACATATCCACTGCTTTTAATCTGATCAGCCGAAGCTTCAGCGAAAGAATTCAAATCCAGGAGTCGGTCATAGTAATGCAGATTTTCTTTATCTGCCAGATACTCTTCGTAGAAGGCGAAGCCATGTGTTAACCCAGCCTGAAGCCGGTCCTGTAAAGAACCTGTTCCGGTCAGAATCTCATGAGTCATGAAAAAATATAATCCGCAGGCTATGTTGGCTCGGATGTGGGCATGGGTCAATCCCCCCACACCGTGAACCATTTCAATCGCATCCCTTTCCGTTATTGATTCCCCTTGCAGCATCCGGCTGCAGTAAATACATACCGGAAGGATCCTCATGAGGCTGCCGTTTCCATTATTCGACTCATCATCGCCGCCACATTTTCTTGCATTTCTGTTTTTCCGATAGCGGTTGATTGCCTGCATCGTCCCACGTCCGATGTCAAAAGACTCATCATACGGGGTAAACTCTCCGTCATAGAGCCATTTCATAAAATTCTCCATGACATCATCAAGATCAACCCCTCTGATTCTCCGTAAACTTTCCAAAGTCGCAAGAGTCAGACTGCTGTCATCTGTCCATGACCCTTCCGGAAGATGAAAAGTACCATATCCCCGCATCCCGGTAATCGGATAACGAGCAACCTCTTTCCTGGATTTAAACTGCACCGGACATCCCAGAGCATCTCCAACCACTACTCCCATTACGCCGTCCAGCCAGATATTTCTATTTTCTTCCATGATATTTCCTCCTATGTTTATGACACTGTTTATATCACTGTTTATATCACTCGGATTATCGAGACGAATCCATTTTTATCTTACCCCTTAATTCTGCGAAGTATCCCTTCCACATCGATTCCCGGATGAGTCAGATACATACGGGTGATGTCCTCTGCCAGGTCCACTGGCACCTTATGCTTACGGGCAATCTGCTTTACTGTTTTTCCACCGTCGATGTCTTTCATGACCGCCGGAATTATCTTGACCAGATCCAGATCAGCAAATGACTTTCCTTCCTTGGTCTTTGACGCAGCCAATCCACTCACTGCCTGCTTTTTCACAGGCTCCGGATGAGGTATCACGATTTTCTCAATCTCATATGCTCCGTCATCCTGAACAAAAAGAAGCGCCATAGTAATCTCCTGATGGAATCTGCGAGGACCGCAGCTTCCCGGATTAAGATACCGGACTCCGTCTACCATCTTATCCTCATATCGGTGGGAATGCCCATAGATCACCAGGTCAACACCCTCCAAATCCTTGGGGATAAACCTCTTATTATGAACCATGAAAACCCTGAGGCCACAGACCTCTTCCAACAAAGTCTCCGGAATATACTCTGCCCATTCCTTATCGTTATTACCCCGAACCACATGAACCGGCGCAATCTCCCCAAGCTGGTCCAGGATCTTCTGTTTATTGATATCGCCCCCATGGAAAATAGCCTGGCAGCCCTGAAGCTGATCCATCACCTCAGGCCGAAGCAACCCATGGGTATCCGACAATACTCCTATCTTAATCATAACACCCTCCGTGAGTTAGGTCTGCGAATTGGGGGTCAGACCCCACTATATATGAAAAGGGGTCTGACCCCATCACATGACTCCATTACATATATATTACATCAATTCCGTTTATTTGTAATGGGGTCTGACCCCTTTTTATGGTAACCAATACTCATCTTCCCGCATTTCTTTTCGGATCAGCTGTTCATGTTCTTCATGATTTGCTCTGCCTTCCACAAACATTCGGTACTGATCCTTAGGATCACCGGGGAAGTAAGAAAGAACACGCGAGGTATCCACCAGGTCCTTCATCATCTTTAACACTTTATCCCTTGGTTTTTTATATTTGTCGGAGACAAAAAAACGATAGCTGCTGTAATCGTACTTCTGAGGATCATCCAGCATACAGGCTTTTACCGGATTGAGATGAATATATCTGCTCACCTCCAGAAAATGTCTGTCATTTTCGATTATCGACGCGGTATACCTCCCCTCGAATACATGCCCTTTGAGATCATGTCCGCGATTAAAATCCCCTGCATAGAAACTCAATATCTTCTGCATGATAATCCACAGCTCCGTATCCGGAGTTTCGATCAGCATATGAAAATGATTCGACATGAGGCAAAGCGAGTGGATAGTAAAAGGATGCTTCTCACGTACTTCACCAACTATCTCCAAAAATCGAATATAATCTAATCTGCTTAGAAATATCCGGTTCCTTCTGATCCCCCTGCTCATGACATGATAACAAGCCCCGGGATACCATATTCTCTTTTTTCTTGCCATTTTCCCTCCTTTATAATGATAACTTATCACCTATAACCTACATACACCTACTTACTTTCCTTAAAGATCGAAAAGCAAAGTAAAAACAGAAACCAAAACTTGGGCAAAGTAATAATATATAAAAAGTAATATTTATATAAATTATAATTATATTGTAAAATTATGTCAATTACTATAATGTAAATATTTTACATTTATATGAATGCATTTTAATTCTGGTATGAGTTAAAAGGTATAACTTAAAACAATGAAGAGAAAGATTTCTTCAAAGCAGCAGTAGTAGTGTGGATTGCGTGGATCAGTCTGAAAAAATGAAGCTGTGGGCAGATTGTGGTTAAGTTATGGGCAACCTTGTTGTCCATGGCTTATCCATGATCTGTCCACAGCGAAATAAGACTTATCCACGCCATCCACACTTTAGATAAAGAATAGTAGGGGGGTCAGACCCCATATGGGGTCTGACCCCCCTACACACCTACACACTTTCATATTAATTTGAAATGCTCTAGTGCATTTAATATTCCATCTTCTTTGATATCGCTTGTGACATAGGATGCTTCTTTTTTCACTTCTTCATATCCATTCCCCATACAGATGCTGTTCGGAACATTCTTAAGCATGGACAGATCATTGGGGCTATCTCCAAATGCATAGCAATCCTTCCGGTCTATCTCAAAATACTCCATGAGATAATCCATGCAAGATGCCTTTGTATATGGCAATGGTATGATCTCGTAGAAGGCAGGGGCCAGTTTAAACACCTGGTATCTTTCTTCTAGTTTCCGTTGAAACTCGCTATAGTCCTTCCCAAGTTCACCAAAGCAAACCAGTTTGTTTACCCTCATCTCAGAAGTATCTTCATCCAGACTTTTTCTGGGACCGTGGTAGTCCTTTCCTGCTATTTCGAGGAACTTCTCCATACTGTCATAGACTTCCACATCCTGGGAAAACCAACAATACTCCGGTCCTTGAAAGATGCCGTACATCTTATATTCCTTGATCACATCTCTTATGTAATCAAGATCCCCCGCCGGCACAAATTCTTCCATCAGAGCATCCCCATGATACTCTATATAAGCACCACAAGCATAACAAAAACCATCAAAATCAAAGGCTTTCAACGCTTCCGGCAAAAATGACTTACATCTTCCCGAATTGACAAACAGCAGATGCCCTTTCTCACGGGCACGCTGCAATGCCTCCAAGGTACTCTCCGGTATCCGATGCTCCTCCTCGTCAACCAAAGTCCCATCCACGTCAAAGAACAATATACTTTTCTTTTTCATTTTTGCATATCGGTCAACCGCCAGATCAGGAGAATAATATATCTTATCATCCTCCACCAACCTGGCAACTCCATCCTTAGCCTCTATGATATTTACAGCACAGTTATACGGGACACGACCGTGCCAATAATTGGAAGGGTCCTCATAAAGGAAATTAAGCATGGCCCGCAGAGCACAGCCATGGATACCGATCAGATACGTTTTATCGTCATCCCGGGCAATCAGCTCCTTCAGAAATTCCTGGGTTCTCCGACAGACATCCTGAACACGCTCCCCATTCGGAAACCCTTTAAAATGAAATGGATCATCGTGAAAAATCTCACCTTCATCCCCCAGAGCAGAAAGGTGCTTACCCTCCAGGTCTCCGAAATAAATCTCCTTGATCCGGTCATCCGTCAAAACAGGAATCTCGTTCCCACTCTCCCTCAGCACGATTTCAACCGTCTCCTTCGCCCGCACCAAAGGACTGGAAATACAGCAATCAAAATGAACATCCTTCATGGCCCGGCCAGTAACCTCCGCCAAATCACGCCCACATTGATTCAAAGGCTCATCAAGCCACCCCTGCATGACACCCTTCACATTCAAATCTGTTTCTCCATGCCTGATTATATATATCTTCATACTGACACATCCTATTCTTAAGCAGGGGGTCAGACCCCATTTAATCTATACTACAACTTTTAGTGGGGTCTGACCCCCTGCTGACTTACTCTTACTTGTAGAGGGGTCTGACCCCTCCGTTTGGTAATGGGGTCTGACCCCCTTTACTCGACCCCCTCTAGAATCTTCTCACAATCCGCATGACCGATCCGTAATATCCTCCTCCGAAGAGATTCAGATGATTGAGCAGATGATAGAGATTATAGAGATCCCGGCGGTCTTTATACCCGGGAAGAAGGGGGTTTACCTCCTGATAGGACTCATAAAATATATGAGAGAATCCTCCGAATAATTCTGTCATG
Organism: uncultured Lachnospiraceae bacterium; assembly: GCA_946538445.1. Taxonomy (GTDB): domain Bacteria; phylum Bacillota; class Clostridia; order Lachnospirales; family Lachnospiraceae; genus Anaerobutyricum. The sequence goes on along the minus strand of CAMNGO010000124.1, from coordinate 1,145 downwards.
GCCAGGTCTGCTTCCAGATGACCTACATAAACTGCCGGGTCGATCAACCAGGCATACCCATCCGGTCCGGTAACAAAATTACCTCCCCAGAGGTCACCATGCAGCAAAGAAGGAAATTCCGGTTCCGGGAGATAATCCTCCAGATGATCCAGAAGACTCTGGAAAGCCTTTCGGTCTGAGGAGTCAAAATAGTGAACGGCCCGTTGGAACTGAACCTCCAGCCGGCATTCCCGGAAGAAATCAACCCATCTGTCCCGAATTTCATTGGACTGAGCTCCCGCACCGATATAATTATCCTCCGGAAATCCATAGAGTCCGCCAGGTGTCCACGCGGATGTATCTGCTCGATGCATAGCTGCCAGTTCCCTGCCAAACTGCTCCCAATAATTTGCTTTCTTCGGGGCATCTTCCAGATACTCCATCATCAGGTAGGCTTCTTTATTATCGATTCCTACATCCAATAGATCAGGCACCTGAATTGCCCCTGTTCTCCGGATAGCCTCAAGCCCTCTGCTCTCCGCCTCGAAGAATCCGGCCTTATCCTTACTGTTCAGTTTAAGAAAAGCCTTTCTGCCATCTTTCAAAACCAGCAGTCTGGCCTCATTGATATCTCCACCGTACACAGGGCGAACCGATGCCAGTTCTGCATCAGCACCAAAATATCTGGTTACGATAGCTGAGATAGATGATATATCTGACATAATTCATCTCCCGTTTTTTAATTTAGGGAGGGAGGGGGTCAGACCCCATACGGGGTCTGACCCCCTCCCCCACGCCGATCCCTCGCCACTCATCGAGAAATCATTTCACAATAATCTTAATCGACTTGCTTACGCCGTTTTGCATGTAGGCGTAGATCCGGCAAGTGCCTTTCGCCTTAGCTACGACCTTGCCTTTTGCAGAGACAGTAGCAATGTCCGGTGCGGAGGATTCAAAGCGAACTTTCGCGCATTTTTTCAGCTTCCTGGCTGTTTTTTTGGCGGTGACTTTCAGTTTGATCTTCTCGCCTGCCTTCAGTTTGACAGATTTTTTAACCCGGGCGTTGCCCTTCTTCCCTTTTGCCTTCTTATCTTTCACCTTAATGGCAACAGATTTATAGTTGCCTTTTCCTTTGGTCGCCACAAAGATGGGTTTGGATTTGGCCA
>CAMNGO010000123.1 GCA_946538445.1 uncultured Lachnospiraceae bacterium | reverse complement strand
ATTATGAAATAATCCATCTTCGGGATGACCATCAGCTATTTTTTCGTCGCTTGCTCAGCAGGAAAACAAGAGTCTGATCACAAAACTTGGCTTGGGTGCCGGAAAAGTGGTCAACACATTTTATCAGGCTGCCAGGGATGCAGTTCAGACCTGTATCACAACACTGCTTCCTTTCATGGCCTTCGTATCCCTTTTGATCGGTATCATCAACGGTTCCGGCTTCGGTAATGCATTTGCTCATTTGCTGACACCGTTGGCAGGAAATGTATTCGGACTTCTCGTCTTAGGTATCGTCTGCTCTATCCCCGGACTGTCTGCTTTATTGGGACCCGGAGCAGTTATCGCCCAGATCATCGGAACTCTGGTCGGCGCTGAGATTGGTAAAGGAAATATCAAGCCTTCACTGGCATTACCGGCACTCTTTGCCATCAACTGTCAGGGAGCCTGCGACTTCATTCCGGTAGGTCTTGGTCTTGCGGAAGCAGAGACAGAAACCATCGAAGTGGGTGTGGTTTCCGTCATGTACTCTCGTTTTATCACCGGCTGGATCCGTGTTCTTATCGCATATTTTGCCAGCTTCGGACTTTATGTATAAAACACCAGGAAAACAGAAATAATAGATTTTTACTTTAGATATACATTTGAAAAGAGGAGAAATAATATGAAGGTTATATATGAAAATCAGGTTAAAGGATTAGGAGCTTTTGTCGAGGCATTCAAAGAGGAGAAATTGTTTATTTTATTTGGTGACAATGCCCCGGATGAATTAAAAGATTATACATATCATGTAAGCGTTAACCCGATCAATGGAACCATCGCTGCAGGTCAGTACCTTCAGGTGGATGATCAGGAATATAAAATCCTTGCAGTAGGAGAAGAAGCACCGGTCACATTGGCAGGACTGGGACATTGCTCCTTCCGGTTTAACGGTTCGGATGAAGTTGAGATGCCCGGCAGCATCAACCTGGAAGATAAGGAGATGCCGGAAGTTAAAGTGGGCACTGTTCTTAGGATTGTTGAGAAATGATATAGAAGATAAGAAAACCCGTCTCTGTAAAGAGGCGGGTTTTTTGAGCTCTCAATTGGTTTCGCTTACCATAGCTGCACCGATGATTAAAAATGTGCCGATCCAGCCTGGAAGGCAGAGGGGTTCTTTGAGTAATAGGGCAGATAGAAGGACAGCTGTTACCGGGTCAATATAACTGAGCAAGGCGCTGGTCTGCGCAGGAAGATTTTCTACAGAGCCGAAATACATGGCATAAGCGATTCCCGTGTGGAGGATACCAGCCGTCAGTAACATTACTATTCCAAAGACACTGAGATGGTAAACATGCAGCGAACCGTGGGGAATCATATAGGGCAGGAGGAGAATCGCTGCAGAAAACAGCTGGATGATGGTTTTCTCATAGACCGGTACACCCTGGATCAGCTTGTTCAGGATGACGACAGAGGCGTACAAGGTGGCTGCTCCAAGCCCCAGAAGTATTCCTCTCATAGGCTGACTTCCGACGGAACCCTGTCCGGCCACTCCGCTTACAAGGACCATGCCGAAACAAGCGGTCAGGATACACAGGATCTTCCGGACGGTCAGTTTTTCTTTCAGAACGATAGGAGAAACCAGAAGAACGATAACCGGCTGCATATAATAGCAGAGAGTTGCCACAGCTACCGTCGTATAATTATAGGCCTCAAAAAGCAGGATCCAGTTGATTCCGATCAAGGTTCCCGTGATGACCAGCAAGAGGAAATTCTTTTTTGAAATACTGCTCCAGGCGAATCTGCGGCCACGGCCCTTTAAATACAGACATAAAAATGTGCCGCCCAGGATTCCCCTTGCAAAAGCAAGAACCTCAGACGGCAGATCGATATTTTTTCTGACGATTCCGATAGTTCCGAAGATAATCATCGAAGTGATTAGAATTGATAAACTTCGGCGTCCTTTTTGTTCCAACTTCCGTGACCTCACTTTTTCTATGATTCGTATAGTGGAACTATTGTATCATATCATCACATTTTATTCCAGTATTCTTCCAGAGCTTTCTCCATCATATCGTTAATCTTTTCTCCCTCGCGGACGGTGGCAAGTTTTGTTTTATGCTGACATAAATAGATATAGAAAGCGAGAACAAAATTAAAATCGGAGGCGACTACGCCCATATAGGTGACGATGACCGCCTGAATGGCCCCGCTTTTGATATCCACCAGAAGGTCTTCCAGCTTGGGACGGACATAGGCTCCTTCCATACATTTGCTTTTGATCATCCTGGTTTCCGTATCAATATAAGTGTAAATATTGTTATCTTCCCCATACAGTTCTGCTGCTTTTTCTTTACATAAAGATACGGCGGAGAGGATCAGATGCTCCGAGGACTGGTTCATGTCCTGACTGTGTGTATCTTGCCTGTGATATTGATATATAGCGATGTTCATACGTTTCATCTCCTGTTCATTTAAGTGCTGTTATTATCTTGTCGAAAAATGGTATGATCTCCCTGGGTTCTCCCTTCAGGAGGGCGTCATAGAGGGAGAGGAAGAGAGCATCCTTCACTTTCAGGTATCCCAGGCAATAGCCTAATATGTCCTTTGCATTTGCAAAATGGGAGATATAACCCATCAGATACATAAGGTAACGGAAGAAGATATGATAGGCTCCCTGGCTCCCGGTATGGCGATATTCTTCCAGCGCGGCACCTGCATATCCCAATGTGATATTGATCAGCTTTCTGAGAGAGATATCTTTGAAGGGCTGAGGAATCACAGCTTTTTCCGGGTCTATGTTTCCGGAAAAACATCGATTCAGCACCATGCCAAGGCACCTCCTGCTGGCATGAAACTCCGACCAGGAGTTCATATAATGATATACTTTACTCACCACATTATAGGAATAAGGATGGGTGAGGAAATCAGCAAGATGGGTGAATTCGTGACATAAAATGAAATCAATATACTCACTGCGATAAAGATGGAACTGTCTGGAGAGATGAAGGATATAAGTCTCCGTGAAGAGTTCCGTGACATCAAAAGAAGACTCTGCACCTTCTGCTGCGTCATATCGAATCTCATCAATGAGTACAGGGCTGTCGATCCCGTATTCTTTTTTGTAGGCGATCCACCTTTTGTTCACTTCCTGCAGTGTCATTTTTATCCTCGCTTATTCCGATTACAAGTCCGGTTTTGCCCAAATAAGTCATCAGATACATGATGATACAGTTATCTATAATCCATTATATTATAGCAAAGAAAGGCGGGAGATCAGTAGTAGAATACCTTCATATAATTTGGAATATCAGGGGCAGGCAGATTTGTCGAAAAGTATGATTAATTGCCAGTTTTCGTACGAGTAATTGCTAATGAACGAACCGTTATATATATTATAATAAAAATCGGATGACTATAGTTTGCGCAAAACAGGCAGTACGATATATGGAGGAATAACTATGTTGAGATTTTATATCCTGGATACCGGGTATCTGAAGACAGATAAGAATAATGTGGTGGCAAATTCAACGATTGCAACCAGAAGCAATCCTGATGTAAAGCACACATTTTATAATCTTCCGGTTATGTGCATTCTGATTCAGCATGATAACGGATGGATTTTATATGATACCGGCAGCAATATGAATGCCATGAATGGACACTGGGCTCCGGATATCGCAGAGGCTTATGACCTGCATCAGACCATTGACCAGAACCTGGAGGTACAGCTTGCGTTGGTTGGACTCCGCCCGTCGGACATCGATACGGTGGTCCTTTCCCATATGCATTTTGATCACACCGGAAATGTACACTTGTTCAAACATGCGGATATCTATGCACCGAAAGCGGACTTTGAGTACTCTCAGACCATGGTGCGTGTGACCAACGATTATACCCAGTGGGTAGGATATTGCAAAAACGATCTGGATGTGGTGGTTGACCACTACCGCCTCGTGGAAGAAGATTTCGAACTGGTGCCCGGAGTGGAAGTGGTGAACCTGCCGGGACATACACCGGGTCTTCTGGGACTGGTCATCCACCTGGAAAAGGAAGGGACATTTGTCTTCCCCATGGATGCTGTTTATACCATGGAAATCTATGGACCTCCCGGAAAGGCCTCCGGATTGCTGGGAAACAGACCGGAGTATTTTAAATCCATTGAGAAAGTCAGGTATCTCACCAATAAGTACCATGCGACTATGATACCTGCCCATGACTGGGATTTGTTCCAGACATTGAAAAAAGCACCACTGTATTACGAGTAAGAGAGAGAAAAAGGGGGTCAGACCCCATTACGATATCTGTAATGGGGTCTGACCCCCTGCTTCATCTTATTTATTCTTCTCTTCCTGCTTCTTGATAAACAGATCAATATATTTCATGGCATCCAGACCATGGGATTCGGTGATGAAATCAAGTCCTTTTCCGCGGACGTATTTATAGAAGTCCACCAGAAGTTTCTCATCCGTGGTGATATTATTCAAGCGGAAGCACATCACCACATCCAGCTCTCCCTTCTCAATGGCTTCTACCAGAAGATGGAAATGGGGGCGGTCCAGGGATTCGGAACTGTATTGGCCGAAATCCGTATAGTGCTTGAACTCGATATTGTCTCCATAGATTTCTCTGGCAACAGCATAACATTTATTATAGGCCTCCACCATTCCCTGAATGAAATGACGATAGCACAATTTACAGGCCCCCCTGTAGTATTGGTTATGATAGATACCAATCACCTTATCCGGCGTGTCGGATTGCCCTTTATGCCAGGGAGTCCCTCCGGATTCCTGGAAGGCTATTTTACTTGCCCCACATTTGGGACAGGCTTCCAGCTCCGCAAACTCCTTTTTTTCTGCCCTCTCATCAAATTCATATCCGCAAACTCTGCAACGATACAGCATAATTCCACTCCCCCAACCTAATTCCTTACAGGAAAATATATTAAGTCACATATAAGTATATAGGAAAAAAGAGATAAGTCAGTAGGAATAATCCGTAAGGATTAATGGAGATTTTATGCTGCTTACACGGAATGGAGCTTGAGATTCCGGCCTCCACAGAGTGAGAGATTTTGCAATTATTACACTATGATTGTTTTAATGATGAGAAATGCGCTTATGGTATATTGTATTAAAGTGGGCGTATTGTACGACAATAGCGCTTTTTTCCTGACAAGAATTGAGAGGGGGTACCTTGAATGCGTATCTACCAAAATCTATATGATGTGATTATCATCGGGGGTGGTCCGGCAGGGTTGACTGCTGCGATTTATGCCTCCCGTGCCAAAGAAAAGGTTCTTGTGATTGAGAATGATGAATTTGGCGGGCAGATTGCCCTTACGGCAAAAGTCATGAACTATCCCGGGGTCGAGGATATTTCCGGCAGGGACCTGGCGGATATCATGAAGAAACAGGCGAAGAATTTCGGAGCAGAGTTGATCTACGATGATGTGAAGGGACTGGAATTGACGTCCAGGATCAAGAAGGTCCATACCAAAAAGGAGACCTATCGGGCTCTTTCTGTGATTCTGGCCATGGGTGGAATCCCCGGTCAGGCCGGTTTTGAGGGAGAGACCACCTATAAAGGCAATGGAGTCTCCTATTGCCCAACCTGTGACGCACCTTTATTTGCCGGTTGCCCTATCTACGTAGTGGGAGGAGGACTGGCCGGAGTGGAGGAAGCCATTTATCTGGCAGGCTTTTCTTCCAATGTCACCCTGGTGGTCCGTGAAAATGATTTTACCTGCGAGAAATCTGTTTCAGACCAACTGAAGTCATATCCCGGAATCAAAGTGTTGTTCCATACGGAGATTGTAAAAGTAAGCGGGGGAATGCTCATTGAGCAGGTTACTCTGAGAGACAATCTGAGTGAACGGGTGTGGGAGGAAAAATCGGAAGATCCCATCGGAGTGTTTGTTTTTGTGGGTTATCGTCCCAATACCGGCTGGCTTCCTGATATTCTTGAAAAAGATCCTGCAGGTTATCTGATGACAGACCCTCTTTGCAGGACCAACGTGGAAGGAGTTTTTGCAGCGGGGGATGTAAGGCAAAAGACCTTAAGGCAGGTGGTGACAGCCACCCATGACGGTGCTTTGGCAGCTGTCACTCTGGAACCTTATATCCACGGGCTTCATGAGGAATTAGAGATTCCTGACCTTGTGGACAATTCCGATGAGATACTGAAAGATATCTCCGAAAAAGCCATACTGAAGTTATGGCTGGACGATTTGGACTTATCC